>CAITIF010000443.1 GCA_903892365.1 uncultured Pirellula sp.
GATCCAGAAAACATGGGCTCTATTTTCCGGACTTGCGCCGCCTTAGGGATTTCCGAGGTTTTGATCGGGCCCGAGTGTGTTGACCCGTTCGCCCGCCGTGTCTTGCGGGTATCGATGGGCAATGCGTTCAAACTGAAGTTATTTGACGGAACCGGCATGATTCCGCTGATTGAAGACTGCAATTCCAAAGGGATAGAATCCATCGCAGCCAGTCTAGAGGACCCGAGTCAAGAATTAAGCAGTTTTTCCGTTACAGGCCCGACACTGGTCTTGTTTGGCAACGAGGCACAAGGTTTGCCCCACCAGGTCCAGGCGGTTGTCTCGCGACGAGTTCGAATCGATATGGAACTGGGAACCGACTCCCTGAATGTGAGCGTAGCGGCCGGAATTATCCTCCACAATCTTCGACGCGGCTGCTACAGGAAATCGTAAATCCGCCTGCCGACACGCTCAAAAATGGAGTAAACTAGCAGGTTCTGTCATCACGATCCTAGGCCTAGCCGCTGTCAGACTAATTTACTTTGTCCGAGACAAATCCCCACCCTTCGAAATCCATTCAAGATGCTTTCTCGGTAGCATCCGCGACGCATGTAGGAATGCGCCGTCGCAACAACCAAGATAGTTTTGCGGTAATCCAATCAGAAGACGAATCCGCTTGGCAACGCAATGGACATTTGCTGATCGTAGCGGATGGGATGGGTGCACACGCTGCGGGTGAACTTGCCAGCAGGTTGTCCGTGGAATTGATCCCTCATCATTTTGGCAAGTTAAATCGAGGAGTGCCATCCGAGGCACTTCAGCGAGCTCTAGTCGAAACCAACTCTGAGATTTTTCGACGGGGACAAGCTAACCCCGAATTTCGAAGCATGGGAACCACGACTTGCGCTCTTGGGATTTTCCCTGAAGGGGCTATTATTGCTCACGTGGGAGACAGTCGCGTCTACCGTCTACGAGGCCAGGTTTTCGAACAGTTGACCTTCGACCACTCGCTCGTTTGGGAAATGCAAGCTTCGGGGGATATGAGTGAAGAGGCTATCCAGAACAATGCCATTCCCAAGAATGTGATCACGCGTTCCCTTGGCCCAAACGCTTCGGTCGCCGTCGATTTGGAAGGTCCATTCCCGCTCAAGAATGGCGATAAGTACTTGATTTGCAGCGATGGGCTCAGTGGCCAACTAACCGATGAAGAAATTGGTGTGCTTCTCCAAGTGCTCGATCTGCAATTGGCGATCGATACGATGGTTCATTTAGCGAACTTGCGTGGTGGGCCTGACAATATTACCGTTGTCGTTGGTCAGGTGAACGACGAGACTCGATTACGAACCAGTGACACCCCGGAAAAGAATACGAACTTCGTCGCGCCATCGTATCCGGTTGCCTTCAGTGTCGTCACTGCAATCTGCTTTTTGACTTGCGTGGTTATGCTCTTGTTAGGCCAGATTCCAATCGCCCTTCTTGCTGCTGGTGCCGCAGCGATTGCGTTCGCAACCGGCTGGTTCAAGTACCAAGCGCTCCGCATCCAAGAAGTTCATTCCGACCAATACGGGAAAGCTCCTTATCGCAAATGTACTTGCAAGCCGGATATAACTTTTGCGTCAAAACTTGCCAATGTGATCGAAGAACTAAATGATTGGGTCCGAGAAAACGACTGGAAAATCACTCTTCCCGCCATTGAAGAGCATAGCTCGAATGCTTCCGCGGCGGTTTCTTCGAAAAACTACACCGAAGCCATTCGACACTTTGCACATGTCATTTCACTGACTATGGCCGAAGTGCGACGCACTCAAAAGGAGAAGCCTGGCGACTCGAGTGTCGAACTTTAGTTTTCACTACTCCGATCCAATTTAACCATGACACACCAGGCCGAAATCATCTCCATTGGGGACGAACTCACTAGCGGTCAACGGCTGGATACCAACAGCAAGTGGCTCAGCGAGCAGCTAGGATTGTTAGGCGTAAAGACTGCTTTCCATACCACGGTCGGTGATAGCATGGCTGATAACATCGATGCGTTTCGCACCGCAGCGCGACGGGCTGACATCGTCATCGCCAGCGGTGGACTCGGGCCTACCGCGGACGACCTAACTCGCGAAGCGGTTGCTCAAGCCTTCGGCGTGGAGCTTGAGATACGGGAAGAGGCACTGCAGCATATCGAGTCGTTATTTGCGATGCGAAAAAGACCTATGCCCGAACGCAATCGATCGCAAGCGATGTTTCCAGTGGGAGCTCGCATCGTCGACAACCCTCATGGAACGGCACCCGGAATTGATTTCTGCCCGTCGCTGGATCACTATCCTGAAGGGCGGCCCAGTCGTATTTTTGCCTTACCAGGTGTGCCCGCGGAAATGATGCAAATGTTCTCGGCAGTTGTCCGGCCTAGGCTCATGCAAGAAATGGGGATCGGCAAAAAGCGCTGGATGTTTCATAGCCTCAAGGTCTTTGGGATCGGTGAAAGCGATGTTGAAAAGTTGCTCCCAGATCTGATCGCCAGGGATCGAGACCCCGTGGTTGGTATCACCGTCTCCAAAGCAACCATCACGTTGCGTATCGCAGCATTGTGCACGGACGATGCCGAATTTCGGACCAAAATTCAGCCAACCGTTGACGAGATTCATGCTCAGCTTGGCTTGCTGGTCTTTGGTGAAGGTGAGATCGATTTGCACGACGCCATCACCGAACTTATGAAGGACAAGAAAAAAACACTGGGCTTGATAGAAATAGGATCGGGTGCTTGGATTCAACAAAGCTTGGCTCCGCTTTCAGAAAGTCGCAGTTCAGGTTTGCAGGTATCCAGCTGGCTACCTGCGATAGAAAGTCTCGCTTCCTTCAGCCCTTCTGGTTTTGAAGCACCCCGAAATGATCCCCCTGAATCAAGGATCAACGACGATGTAGTCAAGCTCGCGAATGCCGCTGAAATCATTCGGCGTCATCACGATCTAGATCTATGTCTGGCAGCTGGAGTTTATCCCGCCAAATCGGAGATTCAAGCTGCACAAAGCCTTCCGGCATGTGACATTTCCTTTGCGCTCGCTAGACGGGATCAGAATGTCATTCACACCCGAACAACGCTTGGTGCCCATCCGGATGTGCTTTACCATCGACTCGCGAAAGCGGGCTTGAACTTTCTTCGTTTAGAGATGCTTCGCAATGGTTAAAAAAGTGATTGTCGCCAAGACAAGCGATATTCCAGTTAACGAGGCACGTGCGTTCCCAGTTGGCGATCGGATGATCGCGGTCTTCAATCAAGGTGACAAGTTTCTTGCCATGGATGACTTTTGTCCTCATATGGGAGCATCCCTTGCTGGCGGATGGATTGATGGTTGCACCGTATCTTGCCCTTGGCACGCATGGCGATTTTCGCTGACGGATGGTACATGGCTGGACAATCCGAAAATCAAGTTAGATATCTTCGCAGTGTCTGTGGAGGGTGACGACATTCACGTGGAATTGCCCGATGAATAGTCCATGTACGGATAGCCTTTCGGCTTCAGAACTTCGATCGCTGGACAAGAGCATTGTTTGGCACGCGTTTTCCCAGATGCAAGAATACGATGGTCTCATCATCGACCATGCGCAAGGTTGCTGGCTGACCGACGTGGATGGACGACGTTATCTGGATGGTGCAAGTTCGATGTGGTGTAACATCCACGGACACCGACACTCGCATATTGACAAGGCGATTCGCAACCAGCTCGACAAAGTCGCTCACGTTACCAACCTTGGGATGAGCCATCCGACCACGATTACTCTAGCGAAGAGACTGACGGAACTGGCTCCGGCTGGATTGGCACACGTTTTCTTTTCAGGGGATGGGGCGTCTGCGGTTGAAGTCGCGATGAAACTTGCGTTTCAGTTTTGGCGGCAATGCGAGAACCCGCAAACGAAGCGGACCAAGTTTCTTGCACTGGGCCAAGCTTACCATGGTGATACCCTGGGCACGGTCAGCGTGGGGGGCGTTTCCCGGTTTCATTCGATGTTCCAACCGCTGTTGTTTCCCGTGCTACGAGGTCCTTGCCCTGATCCCTATCGCCTCCCGCCCGAAGTCAATCCCGCGAACGCCACAGCCTTCTACTTGAATCAATATCGAGAGCTTTTCGAACAGAACGCTGAGGAGTTGGTCGCAGTGATTGTAGAACCAATCGTGCAAGGGGCGGCCGGAGTCGTCGTTCACCCACGCGGTTTTCTACAGGGTATCAAGTCCCTTTGTGAACAGTACGATTGCTTGCTTATTGCCGACGAAGTAGCGGTTGGGATGGGGCGGACGGGAACCATGTTTGCTTGCGAGCACGAGCAGGTTTCGCCGGACTTTTTATGCTTGGGAAAAGGACTTACGGGCGGTTACTTACCCATGAGTGCGACGCTCACCAGCAGTCGAATTTGGAACGCCTTTTTAGGGCGGCACGAGGACTTGCGAACTTTCTTTCACGGCCACACATACGGCGGCAATCCATTGTGCGCCGCCGCCGCGCATGCCACACTCGATCTGTTCGAAATGGAACAAACGCTTCGTGGCATTCCGCTAAAGCAAGCCCGAATGCAACGCTGTCTCGATCGATTCAAGGAACATCCCGAGGTAGGTGATGTACGCTCTTGCGGCCTGATGGCGGCAATCGAACTGGTTCAAGATAAGCAAACCAAAACAGCGCATCCCTGGCAGCAACAACGATCGGGAAAGGTGTGCAAACGCATTCTCGAAAAAGGGGTGTGGCTACGACCGCTCGGGAATGTGATTCCGATCATACCACCTCTCAGTATCAGCGAACAAGAAATCGATATCTTGATGGCATCTATCGAGCATGGGCTGGGTTAACAACCGAAAACATGAACGAGCCTTCGGTTCCATTTTTCGGTGACTTCGTGTCAGATGCGCTGAGCTGACAATTGGCTTGAAATCTCGAACGCAATTTCAAGGGCTTGTTCAAAGTTGAGTCTTGGGTCGAGTTGGGTTTGGTAGGCGACTCCGAGATCGGATTCGGTAAGACCACGGGACCCGCCAACGCATTCCGTTACATTCTCGCCTGTGAGTTCCAAATGAGCTCCGCCAAGCATCGAACCGCAGGCTCGATGAATCGCGAAGGACAACCTTAGTTCATCCACGATGTCATCGAATCGTCGCGTCTTTCGGCCATGAGTGGTGGAAACGGTATTGCCATGCATGGGATCACAAACCCAAAGCACCGTCTTGTTTGCGCGTTGCACAGCTTCAATCATGGCAGGCAGCGCGGACTCGACCTTATTGCGCCCCATTCGGTGTATCAACGTTAAACGACCTGGCTTATCTTCTGGGTTCAGTCTTTGGATAAGCTCCAACAGTTCATCGATTTGCATCGACGGTCCGATTTTAACAGCGACAGGATTACGAATACCTCGGAAATACTCGACGTGTGCCCCGTTGACAGAACGAGTCCGCTCGCCAATCCAGGGCATGTGGGTTCCCAAGTTGTAGTAGCCAATGCCTCGAATGCTTGGCCTGGTCAGCGCTGTTTCGTAATCGAGATGAAGCGCTTCATGAGACGTAAAAAAGTCGACACGTTTTAATTCGGGAGTCGGCTCTCTCAGAATGGTTTCGACAAACCGTATCGCGTCCGCTAACGATTTAACGAGCGATCGATAGCGTGTGGCGACTTCGCCTTTGGCTTCGTCCACAAACAGCAAGTTCCAATTTTCTGGATAATGCAAATCTGCAAAGCCACCTTCACTTAAGGCACGAACGAAGTTCAGTGTTAACGCGGATCTTTCGTAACCACGCAACAGCAGTTGTGGATTGGCCCGTCGAGCTTCCTCGGTAAACTCGAATCGATTGACAATGTCTCCACGATAACATGGCAAGGTAACTCCGTTCTGAGTTTCCGTTTCGCTTGAGCGTGGTTTCGCATACTGACCGGCCATTCGGCCGACACGAAGGATTCTTTTCCTGGATCCAAACACAATTGCCAAGCTCATTTGTAGCAGCAGTTTCAACTTGCTTGCTATCGGCTCGGTTTGGCATTGATCGAATGTCTCAGCGCAATCGCCACCTTGAAGAAGCCAGGCTTCGCCACGCTGGGCTTCAGCAATACCCGTGTGCAAATGGTCGATTTCCCAACTGGTAACCAACGGCGGCATGACGCTGATCTGATTCAGAACTTGAGTCAACTCCGCCGAGTCGGGATACGTGGGTTGCTGTGCAACGGGGTGGGATTTCCAGGAAGTAGGCGACCAGGACTGAGTCATAACAAGTGGTATTGGCGAGTGGAGCGACCGAGGATGTTAGGCCGCAATTCGTGAATGCGAAACGTTCCGAATAAGATAAGCCTGAACCTTGCAATTGCAGAGTGCAAATCGTTCGATGGGCCATGAAACGAATTCAGAAACTATTCTTGGTCGGTTGCTAGTCGCGACTGGATTTCTGACAAAGAGTACAACTTTCCTTGATTGCAGCCTGGGCAGGTCCGAGCTGCCTTCGACCACGTTTTCGGGGATTCCAGGTTTTCTGACCAAAAAGGCCAGGTTCGGCACTGGTTTGGTCGGGATGCATAGACCGAACACCCTCGTGTTTCCTGGTCAAGAAAAATGCAATCTCCGTCACTGTATTCGACTAGGCTAACTCGTGTTCCAACTCGCCGTGTGAACTTTCGTTCAAACGTTTCCAGTTCGTTCTCCATTCCGATCGATTTCGCCATCGCTTGGATTTCGGACTCAGAAACCCAAACATAGCCTGTCCCAGGCCCACTACAACAGTTTCCGCATTGAGTGCATTCAAAGGCAAGACCGCCTGAAAACCAAGGAAAGTCTTCGGATTCATCAGCTGCAGACGAATTCATATGCAAGGAACACAAGGGTCAGGAATGCGAAAGAACATAGACAACAGCGATAGAAACTTGCTTTGCAATCAAGGTTAGCCACCGGTTCTCATTTCCAAAAATGACAGGTAGCTAACCTTCTTGGTCTAGGCAAAAAACCATGAACAAAATCGAAGCTGCAAGGCTTGCAGAACTAGGCCTTTTTCGCAGCTTCGTACCGTTTGGTCACTTCATTCCAATTCACAACATTCCAGAATGCGGCGATGTAATCAGGGCGACGATTTTGGTATTTGAGGTAGTAGGCATGCTCCCAAACGTCCAAACCAAGAATTGGCGTTCCCTCAATTCCTGCAACGGCTTTACCCATGAGCGGGCTGTCTTGATTGGCAGTTGAACCAATTTCAAGCTTTCCGTTATTCACAAACAGCCAGGCCCAACCGCTTCCAAAGCGAGTTGTGCCAGCTGCCGCAAACTTTTCCTTGAACGCGTCGAAGCTTCCGAAGGTGGCTTCGATGTCTGCCAACAAGGCTCCGCTTGGCTTACCGCCAGCGTTCCAACCGATCACTTGCCAAAAGAAAGCGTGGTTGAGGTGTCCGCCACCGTTGTTACGCACAACATTGCGTTTGTCGTCAGGTACCGATGCCAAGTCTTTGACAAGCTCTTCGATCGACTTCGATTCGAGCGGAGTTCCTTCAATGGCTTTATTCAGGTTGGTAATATAGGCTTGATGATGCTTGCCATGATGGATTTCCATCGTTTTGGAGTCGATATGTGGCTCCATGGCATCGAGTGCATATGGTAGAGGGGGCAAAGTAAAAGCCATGTTGGTATCTCCAAAGGAAAGTGAAAAACGGGTTCAAACCGAGGAAAAACCGAATTGCCACGCATGTCGACGGCCAGCCCCCCCTGCGATTCATCTGGAATAGTGTACGCGACCACCCATCTTTGGCCAGTGGCTGGGGTTGTCGCTAGCCCTCGCAACCGCGGGAGGGTATCATTTTAACCCTTCGTTTCCATCGCATTTCTTTTTCCAGGAGATTTTTTATGGCCAGTGTTTTCGTACCTTCCGAACAAAAAACCATCAACGATCCCCAGGAAATTTCAGCATTCTTGAAACCCTTCGGGATTTGGTTTGAGCAATGGAAAGTGGATGGGCGCCTCAAGGAAACCGCGACTGACCAAGACATTCTCAGCGAATATGCTCCGGAGATTGAGGCCGTGAAAAAACGAGGTGGATTTGTTACCGCCGACGTCATCAACGTCAACCCCTCCACTCCCAACCTGGATGCGATGCTCCAGAAGTTCAATAAAGAGCACACGCACGACGAAGATGAAGTGCGATTTACCGTCTCCGGAAAGGGGATTTTCCACCTTCATCCCGAAGGAGGGCCGGTGTTTGGGGTCACCGTCGAAAGCGGAGACATGATCAATGTTCCTCGCGGCACCAAGCATTGGTTCAATCTTTGTGACGATCGCCACATCCGATGCATCCGTTTCTTTGAAGATCCATCTGGTTGGACTCCTCACTATATCGAAGAAGGGGTTCACGGTCAGTTCAGCCCAATGTGCTTCGGGACCAGCTTCGTTGCATCTTCTGAGCGTATCAAACCCACGTTTCAGGCTTAGGCAAAACCTTCTCGCCGAATGCCCGAATTGCATTCCGCGAACAACACTTGGCGAAAAACCCGAAACGGAAGAGCCATTTTCCGCCCGATGGCTCTGTCGCGCACCATTCAAGCGTTTATTTTGCTGCCGCAGTATGCGCCAGCCGATTACGACCTGCCGCTGAAAGCAAACCAACATTGTTCCACGGAGCTATCGACTGGCGGATCTGATCAAGCGTTATTGTTTTTCCCAAACTGGCTGCTTGCCATATTGCCTCCCCTTCCTGTCTTAAGGCACGATCATCGCTGAGCATGTACCCTCGAGGCCAATGCATGGGGTCTTTAGCTACATCCCGCTCAAATCCAATCGCAGATACAAAATAGTAGGCACACATTCCTAAGAACATTTCAAAATCTGGAAGGGCTCGATAGCAAAGTCCTACAAACGTATCGATCCACCGAAGTTCGTTCTTCACGTCTGATGCATACTTATGAATCTGCTGTTCTATAGTCGATTCGTCCCCCAAGAAGGCTTCCGATAGTCTTGCAACTCCGCTTAATGCATGCGCAATCCCACTGCTGTGCAACGGATCCACAAATCCATAAGCTGTCGGCAAGCTTACCCAGCCCGGTCCCGACGCGCGGTCGTTGCATCGGCTCAGCCGAGCCATCCAACCCCATCCACTTTCTGGTCCCACTCTGATCGACTTCGCGACCATCTGATGAACACTTGGATAACGTTCCAACCACTCATGCCAAGTGCGTTCTCGGTCAACTTGGCTAAGCTCACGTTGGCAAACGCCCTCTGGTTGCACAATCCCGAGACTCGTCACTCCATTCCCGAACCGAAGTGCCCAAAGCCATCCATCCTTCACGACATGATGCTGTGCGGAATCATCGCCATCAAACAACGCTTGCACGTCCGTCGGGTGCGATGGTGTTGTGCATCCAAAAGGAGCGACATCGCGAAAATGACCAAACAGAGCGGACGTTCGAGTGCGCATCCAATCCGAATCCGGTTGGACGCCAGTCCAAGGGCGTATCCCCTGCGAGCCACCGGTCGCATCGATCAACCATTGGGACTGCACTTCTAGAGGGTGATTGTTCGGGTCTAATAAATTGGTCTGCCAGCGATGGCCGACCGATTCGAAATGCGAGGATTGAATGGTGGTTTGCTCCAGTCCCACGGTGCCGGCCTTGACTGCTTGCTGAAAAAGCCATTGGTCCACATCGCTGCGTAACCAATGCGTATCGCTTTGAAAGTCATCGCGAGATGCCGCAACCATCATGGAATTCGAATGCAATGCATCGTCCTGGAAAGGATGCCCCTGGCGATGGTGGTAATAAGTGAAGCCACGCTTTTTCCCGCAAACCAACGAGGGGTAGGCCTGCCTCCAGGTACCGTATTTCGCTAGCGGTTCTAGCTCTCGAAGCCCCCAGCGATCTGCTAAGTGTCGCACCAAAAAGTCTGCCGTGGGGGTCGATGATTCTCCAATGGCAAATCGAGGATGCTTCGCCTGGTCCACAAGGACACACTCAAGGCCATTCTTTTGAAGTATCCATGACAAGAGCGAACCCGAAAAACCTGAGCCGACAATCGTCGCAAAGCACTCTATTTTCTTTGGCATGCGATTCTCAATTCTCAACCTTGTGCACAATCGCACAATCGCTTCACTTCTGGCA
>CAITIF010000444.1 GCA_903892365.1 uncultured Pirellula sp.
CACCAGTTGCCATGGAACTGACAACGACGACGCTGGATGGCAAAGGCTTAACGGCAAAAGGAAAGGTTACCCTGTATCGTTTGATTGCACCGACCAATGTCATAAGATCCAGCATGCTCCGCTCCCCTTATCCCATGCTTCCACGACGAGCCATGGGAGCTCGGCCGGGGCAATTAGGAAAGCCTGCACCGAAAGCGATCGTCAATTCTTCCGAGCTTGAATTCGACGGAACCAATCCAAGCACCTGGGCCCACGGTGATGCGATCGAAAGCAAACCATTTGAAAGCGATGCCGATGGGAAGGCAACTGTTTCCTTCGGGCTTGCCCGAGGCTTCTACCGAGCCATGGTGGAATCCCAAGATGCGTTCGGCAAGCCCGTGCGAGCCGAGTGGAATTTGCGTGTCGTGGACCCGGCATCAAAATCATTGGGTCTTAAGATTCCGAATCTTTTGGATGCACCCAAGTGGCAGCTGGAGCCGGGCGAGAAGCTTCAAGCGATTTGGGGAACAGGATACGATCGGGCGAGGGCCTTCGTCGAAATCGAAAGCGACGGCAAAGTGCTCAAGAGCTACTGGACAAAGCCTGAATTGACTCAAGTTGCCATCGAGCAGCTCGTCGACGAATCCATGCGAGGCGGCTTCACGGTACGCACGACAATGGTACGTGAAAATCGGGCCTACATGGAATCGCGAACGGTGGATGTTCCTTGGACCAACAAGGAATTGTCGCTCAAGTGGGATCGTTTTGTGTCGAAACTGGAACCGGCTGCAAGCGAGACATTTACGTTGACGTTTTCCGGTCCGAACGCGACAAAGGCTACAGCTGAAATGGTTGCTGGCTTGTACGATGCATCGCTGGACGCTTACCTGCCTCATCAGTGGATGAAACGATTCGATGTGTTTCGACGGGAAGCCTCTCGCGTTTCGAGCGTTTTCAATAATTCGGCGACAGGACTGTATCAGTTCCGTGGCTCGTGGGAGCAGAAGTATCTGCCGTCCGAAGAGTCGTTCCGAAAATTCCCCGACGAGCTACAACAAGCGTACGGTTTAATGCCGATGATGGCCGATGGAATGGCGTTTGGAGCA
The DNA here is from genome assembly GCA_903892365.1 of uncultured Pirellula sp. Taxonomy (GTDB): domain Bacteria; phylum Planctomycetota; class Planctomycetia; order Pirellulales; family Pirellulaceae; genus JBKCUI01. The sequence continues at coordinate 1,086 of CAITIF010000444.1, forward strand.
GGGGGTATGGGCGGTGGTGGGCCAAGTGGTATGCCAAGAGTCGGAGGTCGCGCTTTGAAGTCGCGGTCTCGATCGAGTGCGCCGATGGCTCAAGGAATGTTGGCAGAAGGGGAAATAGCAGACATGGAGCCAGCGGCCGCTCCCTTAGCGATGGCTGACTCACAATCCGCTGGTGGATCTGGTGATCAAGAAGCGAAGGGACCAAGTCTTAGCGATATTCCGGTCCGATCCAACTTGAATGAAACTGCGTTCTTCTTTCCTCAATTGCTGTCGGATCAAGACGGGGTCGTGAAGCTACAGTTTAAAATGCCAGAAGCGTTGACCAAGTGGCGTTTTCTGGGCTTTGCTCATGACGCTCAACTGCGTAGCGGCTTTCTAGAAGGCTCGCTCGTCACCGCAAAAGATCTGATGGTCCAGCCGAATCCACCTCGGTTCCTTCGTGAAGGAGATGCCATTGAGTTTTCTGTTAAGGTAAGCAATCAATCGGACAAAGTGCAGTCCGGCAAAGTTGCCTTGCACCTTTCGGATGCAAGAACCGAAGAATCCGTCGACATCGCTTTCCAGAACCAAGATTCGGAGAAGGCGTTTGAGATACCAGCCAAGCAATCCAAAAGTTTTACATGGCTATTGCAAGTTCCA
>CAITIF010000445.1 GCA_903892365.1 uncultured Pirellula sp.
GCCTTTCCTTGCCTGGCATCAACGGCGAAGTAAAACGCAATAAGTCGCTTCAAATCAATGCCTACGATATGGGCGGGAACGAAATCAACACCGAAGTCGACGGATTTTTGGCTCGAATCATCCAGCACGAAATCGACCATTTGGATGGTGTCTTGTTTATCGATCGGGTGACAGAAGAATCCAAACGGCCAATTGCCGATGAGATCGCAAAGTTCGAACGGATCTACCGCGAACGCACCGCAGCGGGCGAATTGGGAAGCGATGCTGACATCCAGGCTGAAATACAGAAATGGGAACAGAAATTCTGCTGAGAAAATCCGTAGACCTTAAGCTTGCGGCTTCCAAGGAATAGGGACAAACCTTTTGTTTGTTCGGTGAAAATTGGTGTGTCGGCCCTCCAGGCTTAAAACCAAACCAGCCCTTCGGGCTGCAAACCAAAAAGTTCTTCAGGCTTAAAACCAGAAGAGAGAAACAGATTACACAGATTACAAGGCTAAAAAATCGAAAGAGAGAAGTTGATCGAAAGGCTGGAGGTAGCCCCCAACCATGGGAGCGTTGCCTGTTGTGATCTGGACTCCACTTTGCGAAAACTAGCTAATAGCTAATAGCCTAACGGTGGGAGAACTAGGAAACCTTGGCTTAGGAGCCAGCGTCGCAACCAAGCCCTGCAATGGAGTGATCGCATGAAGTTGGCTTGAGACGTATGTCAGGAGCTCGGGAGCCAATCCAAATGGATCATGGCGAACGGCGATCACTTGTTGGGCCACCCCGAGGATTTCGCGGAACTGCAATTGGTTCAGTTCTGCGGCGCTAGAATGGGATTGCTGTTCATTGAGATCAATCGCCTCGGGAATCCCCGTGCTTTCCGCTTTGGCTCGCGTGGCCTGCTTGAGCAAGCGATGGATCGTATTCGTTCCAACGGGGGCCAAAGTCATCCTCAATCCCTCCGTTTTTACCTAAAGCAGGCCGCAGTACTCAGTGTGACATGTGCGGTTCTACGAGGCAAGTCGTCGTCGAAGCGACATTGAAGCATAACCATAGGCATGGGAAAGGAAAAAGGTGCCTGTCTATCCTGACGCCTTAGCGGTCTCCAAAATGCCCCAAGTGGTAATGGGAAAACCTGAATTTGGCGTCTACTGAGAATGACTTCTTAAGAAAGCTGAAATCTCAGTCTTACTTAAAATGCCTGTCGCAGTTTTGAGGACTAGTTCAACTAACTCATCGTCGCTTGCATCAATAACGATGGAATTGATTTCAAGGAACACAAGGGCTGCTTCCAGACCGACTCTTTTGTTTCCATCAATAAAGAGATGATTCATCACCAGATGAAATAAGTACGCAGTAGCCATTTCGTAAAACGTCGGCGTGCAGGAATTGTCCGCCAAATCCGGCCTCCGCCTGAGCGACCGCCGATTCGAGCAGTCGGAGATCTCGCACCCCACCGCTCCCACCGTAGTTAGAAATTTGACCAGCGTGGATCTCAATAACATCATCAAGTTCCAGGAATTGCATACTGTTTACTCAGCTAGTTTCCGAAATGCCTGCGAGTGTTTTGCATTCACTTTTGCACTAGCTTCCCGGATTCTTGATTTTTTGCTAACGGGAGCCACGGGAGCAATCCGGATCGACTGCCCGTCCGTGGTTAATTCAATCTCGGATTCAGGGTTGATTTTCAGCAAGTCAAGAATCGGCCGATCAATGACGATAGCCCAGCTATTGCCGTGTTTTACGAGATTTTTAATCATGAATTCTCTCCTTAGGAATGGTCTATCAATGGTACTACAATGGTCGACCAGAAGCAAGGAAGATTGCGATACCTTCCATAGAAGAACCGATTTGAAACCACGGAATACAAGGAATACACGGAATACACGGAATTGATGGCATGAGGATGCCAGGCTCTTTTTCCGTGTGTTCCGTGTATTCTGTGGTCGTTACCAAGTAATCCTGAAGCGTTGCGAGGAATCGCATTGTCGGGTCGCTTTTGTCAGGTCGCTTTCGAGTACGAGTACCGCTACGCTGAGTACGAGTACGAGAAAATTCGGATAAGAAGCAAGAACAAAGAAGTTCCGGTTGCGATTCCTTATCGATATAAGAAATCTTTTAGATGGTTCGAGCTCCGCGTCTTGGAAAGTCGCGGCTACGTAAACTTCACATACAGAGAAAAATGCGGCCGAGAGGGCTCGAACCTCCACACCCTTGCGGGCTCTAGGCCCTCAACCTAGCGCGTCTGCCAATTTCGCCACGGCCGCATATAATTTGTCCTTCGAGGGCTCGAATTCAGATCGCAAGTTTAAGGACATTCGCGACTGCGTCAAGTCGACTCCTTTGGAAAGTCAATCAAACTTATCGGTGTCAACAACTCGCTTTTCAAATGATTGCACTTTGTCGATTGCCTCCTGAAGGATCGCAATCATTCGGGTCATGATCGGCTCCACCTCGCCCAACTGCTGCTGGTAAAACTCTTGAGCGGTGGTGTCGTTCCAAGATTCTTCCACCAAAGCGGTCGTTTCCCGCCATTTACCCAGCGTGCTGTGAAGTCTGCTTTTGCATCCGTTCAAGTCGTTTCGGCTTCGAGGTGACATCGCAAGTTTTTTAAAGTACGGGATTTGATTCGGTAGAAAGAACGTCTAGCATCGACTGAAGTCGCTCTCGCAGCTGCTTCATGACCGGATCTTCTTCTCCTCGTGGGCCGCGATCGACGGGCACTTCAATCGCCTCGTCGACTTGCAAAATCACTTCCAACGGGCCGTGCACGCAGGCCTTGTCTGTTAAATCTTCTTCGAGCCTTTCGACGGTCTCAAGGATACGAGTGTCGGTGGTGGGAGAAACCAAGTAGCTTGGCGGGTACGAGGCGACTTGCTGGGCGAGATAGATTTTCGATAAGTGATCCCATCGCCGTTCGCGTTCGCGTTCTACTAGTTCGCCCGTCGTCAGCTCGGGCACAATCTTCATCCGAAGAGCCTTGACTCTGGGGATAATCGAATCGCGAGCCGTTTTCCCAAGCCAGTCCAATTCCAAAGGATCCAGCAAATGATCGACAAGCCTTTGCTGCCGTTCTTCAATGGTTCCATCTTGTGCTTTCCCAAGGTATTCGATTTCCTTCAGGCTCAGCATCGCCACCGTGATGCGATGAATGCGTTGAAGGGTACCGGCCTCTTTGAGTCTCGTCCAAGTCAATCGCTTTTCAAGCGAGTCTAAAGTTATATCGACAGCCTTCTCCAGATTGCCGTGAAACACGTACTTGATGGCCACTGGATGGATCACCACTTTGCCAGTTCCCTCTTTGTTGCGACGCTTGGCGGCGGCCCTTGCCATGAACGCCACGCCGTCCAGCAGCGGTTGCAATAAATCATTGGTCCGAAACACGGCCCCTTCTGGGAAAACCACCAACGGCCGGCCTGGGTTCGACAGAACTTCGATTGCCATGTCCAACGACTGCCTATCCAACCCTTCGCGATACACGCTGAACGCACCCATCGCTCGAATGGCATTGGCTTGAATCCAACTTTGTTGAAACAAATGCCAGCTGGCCATGGCATACATGGAAACTTCTGCTTCTTTCGCAAGAAATGCCATGACCAATGGGTCGGCATATCGGCAATGGTTGGGGGCCAGCAGAACACCATGCCCAAGTCGCATGGATTCGCGAAGATGATCTACCCCTCGAAGCTGATGCGAAACAACCCCTTCAAACTTCTTCAGGTACCAAGGGACAATCCCAAGTTTTAGGATCGACCAAGGCAGGAAGCTGCCACGATGAGGCGGGATAAACTTGTAGGGCTTTTCAATGATTATATCTTGCATGGATGCCTTCCGACTTCGTTCCCTTTTGTACTTGCCGCGTGTCTAGCTTGCATACCCTCGTGGATGCGATTGATGCCAGCGCCAGGCCGTTTCCACCACTTGCTCGATCTCAATATACTTGGGCTTCCAGTTTAGAGAGGACTGAGCCAAAGAACTGTCCGCAATCAAGCAAGCGGGATCGCCAGGGCGGCGATCGGAGAAGACTGCAGGAATCTCATGGCCGGTTACCTTGCGACAGGCTTTGATCACCTCGAGAACGCTGTGTCCAACCCCTGTTCCCAGATTCATTTGAAGTACTGTGCTTGGCTGAAGCTTCAGAAGGGCTGCGACGTGCGCCGTGGCTAAGTCTTCCACGTGAATGTAATCCCGAATGCAAGTTCCATCGGGAGTGGGATAATCCTTTCCGAAAACGGAAATGGAAGGACGCTGGCCCAGTGCAACTTGAAGAACGATAGGAATCAAGTGGCTTTCCGGTTCGTGATCTTCGCCAATCGTA
>CAITIF010000446.1 GCA_903892365.1 uncultured Pirellula sp.
ACGGCCAATTCGACAGCTATCGCACTGGCCAATATCACAGCAACGGTTTTCAATCGACAGTTGTTCTACAATGATTCGGGATACGAAACGGTTGCTGGCGGTTCTGTGAACGCAGCCCTCTCGACCAACAAGGTCTTGCTCCAGTCAGCAGCTACGACTCAAGTGACTACATTTGCCAATGTGTCCAGCTACAGTCGTGGTCTCAATGGTGCGGTGCTGGATATTGCGGGTTTGACCGTTTCATCGCTTGCAGCAACTGACTTTACGCTTCGCGTCGCACCAGCTGGGGCATCCGGAGTGCAGAACCCGAGCCTTTGGTCTGCCGCTCCAGCTCCAAGTGCGATTGCAGTCACAGCAGGTTCAGCGACAGTTCCAGGTCGAGTTCGATTGGAGTGGACCGCCAATGCGATCCAGAACACATGGTTGCAGATCATTGTGAAGGCCAATGCCAACACCGGCTTGACCACACCTCAGACGTTCTACATTGGCCACGCGATGGCTGAGGTCAACGGTGTAGCTGCATATCGTGTAACGGGAGCTGACCTTTCTGCAGTTCAGGCGGGGATTTCGAATACAGTCGTATCGGTGAATGACGTTCGCGACGTGAACAAGGATCGTCGTATTACGGGAGCGGACTTGTCGTTTGTGCAGGCTCGGATCTCGAACACGGTGCTTCTGAATAACATTACCATTCCAGCGGCAGGTTCTAACAACGAGGGCTCGGCAGGCAGTGGCGGTGGTGGTGGTGGTGGTGGCGGCGGTTCTGCTCCGGCCCCAGCGCCAGAGGTAGGTGCTCCACCGGTTTCGACTCCGACTTCGCAACTGACTGGAGGCCAAGGACTGTTTAGCAATGGACTGGTCAATAGTTCTGAATCGACACCATTGATTCCTCAGGGATCTGGAACCGTATCGGCAGGATCAACATTTGCATCTTCCAGTCCTTCCAGTTCGGAAAGTAAAACATCCGTTGATGAAGGTCAGGGAGCAGTTGATGAGCTGTTTGCAGGGTTAGGAAAAGAAGACTTAGGCAAGTTCTTCAGCTAAGAACGCTTCTCCAAATCAAAGGTGGCCAGCTGGAGCTGGCCACCTTTTTTTGTAAAAAGACGTGCGATACCAAATGACTTTTTCTGCGATCATTTAGGTCGTGCTCCATGCGGCGATTGAATTCTAGGGCTTGATAGGGTTCCATGGTTGGTTTCATTCCTTGGTTTCGTACGGTTGCAAAGCCTTCTCGAGCTCGATGGATCATCGAGTTTTTTGGAGATACTTTGACTTCAGTTTTGCCCTTTTCGAAACACGAAATCGTTTGGTTTCAAATCTTTCGACGGTGGAAGGCGGGTTTCCAGTTTCTATTGCCGGTCGGGAACAGCCCATTTAGTTTGATGAGACAGCGTGCCCGACTGACCTTGGAAGCGTTGGAGCCCCGTTGTGTGATGACGACGACGCTTGGTCTTGGCGACATTGCTTTCACGGGGTATCAGAGCACCGCGCCCGATAAGATTTCCATGGTCTTGTTGAAAGATGTCACCGCGGGAACGGTCATTACGTTGACGGACAATGCATGGATGGCCGCGTCCGGGCCGCTGCATTCCAATGAAGGTAACAGCGTGTTAACCTTTGGAGGTGCATTCGCCGCAGGGACTCATTTGAACTATGACGCAACCCGAGCCGCAAATACTCGCTGGGCCAATGGGCCACTTACAACGAATTTGTCGGACATTACTGGCAGCAGCTTTTCACTAGCCATCGGGGGCGACAATCTTTTTGTTTACAACGGATCGACGCCCCCTACTTCAGCAAATAGTGCGGATTGGATTGCCGCATTTGCGACCAAATCCTTTCTGTCTACGGGCACAACGTCGAGCAACACAACTTACTTACCGTCGGTATTTACCAATGGAAATACTGCGATCACGCTCGGGCTGATAGGTGGTGCAGGCGATGAAAATGGTGCCTACACAGCTGGTTCGTTCACAGGCACAGCAACCGCGATACGCAACCACGTACATCATGTCGGAAACTGGACTACTTTTACAACAGCTGGCGGGCAGGTTGTACCGCCAACCGCAGTTTTTACGGTCAATAACAACACCAACACAGCCCCTTCGATCGCGGCGAATCTTGGTATTACCATTCGTACGAATTCCACCGGCAACGTCATTTCCTCTACGGTACTACTGGCGACTGATGTAGAACAAACCGCATCGCAATTGGTTTATCGCGTTACCTCATTACCCCTTGCCGGTACGTTGCGATTGAATGCGAATGCGATCGTGGCAAATGTTACTACCTTCACTCAAGATGATATCAATGCAGGACGCCTGACTTACGACGGACCATCGGTAAGTGGGGGTCTGTCGTTCGGTTTTAGTGTAAGCGATGGTAGCTTGTCCACCGCAGGTAGCTTTGCTTTGCGGGTTATTCCCAACGTGTTATTCAATGAATTGAAGGTCAATCCGCCTGGTAATCAAGAATCTGGGAAGCGGTATCAGTACATCGAGCTTCGGGGAACCCCGAATCTTCCGCTCACCAATATGGTTGTTGCGATGTTGGATGGGAATAGTTCGGACTTGGGGCGTGCTAACTATGTTTTGCCTTTGACAGGCCGAGC
>CAITIF010000447.1 GCA_903892365.1 uncultured Pirellula sp.
AGACTCGACCACAGAGGCGAGGCTGGGACGCAGTTACGGCTTTACACAGGGCAAGCCCAACAAACATGAGCCTGTGGCGCTAGCCGAGTTCTTACGTACTGAGATAATCGGCTTGAACCAAACGGTGCCCCCCACCGTTTGGATTTTGTAGGCCGTAACAAGTCGCTTTGGACGCAGTTACGGCGTCGCGTGCCAGATGTACCGAAGTTCTTTGGTGACTCGTGCGTATAACCACGGAATACACGGAATACACGGAAAGACAGCCGGGCTTTTTTGTCCTCAGCGCCCAACCAAACGGTGCCACCCACCGTTTGAACCCACATGTATTAAAACAACAAATAATACAGCACTACATCGGCCGGCAAAACTTGATTGGCATTTCGCTTTCTGGGTCGTCCAGAACCATGGCTAGCTTACCTGTCAGCAGCTCGTCGAGTTCCCTGCCGATAATCTCAGCCCGCCAGCCTACGGTCAAACTCGGCGGATCCGCGTCTGCGTTTTTAGGATCCAGCCGGTACTTTACAAAGTCTCGCAAGTCTTCGGATGTTGCAACGATCGCCGGGGCGATTCGTTTTGTTCGGCAAATGTAAGCCAAGGCTGCCGACAAGAACTGAGTTAACATACCGGCTGGTTGCCCTTTGCCATACCTTTGCTTTCGTGGCCAGACCGGCATCGGCTGATTCAAGGAAGCTTCAATCACCTTTGCCAGCTCGGGCAAGTACTGCTTGGTGTGACGATGCTCCATCCCTCGCAACGATGTCATGCGGCGCACATCCGATGTTCCGCGTCGAGCCAATTCAATCAGCAAATCATCTCGCAGTATTTTGCGTGGCGGAGTATCGCGTTCATTAGCCTTGGCATCTCGCCAAGCCCATAAGCCCTTGACGATCGCAAGCGATCCTCCGGAAAGAGCTTGAATGCCACTGATGCGGTACCAGTTATCACCTGATTCGAATTCCTGAAGCTCCAGCTGGCGCTGCTTGGTCTCCTCTTCCAACCAACTCAATCGATCCAATTTCTCGATCTGATTTTTGAGCGTCGCATAAAGCTTCGGCAAATCTCGAACATCCTGAGCCGCATACTGCAGTTGCTGCTGACTCAATGGACGGATTCGCCAGTCCGACCGAGTCTCTTCTTTATCGAGCAGCATCCCAGTGAATCGATGGACCAAGTTGCCATACGATGCGGGAAACTCAAACCCCAGAAAGCCGGCTGCTATCTGAATGTCGAACAAATTGGGAATCAGCTTTTTCGTGGCGCGATAACAAAACAACGTCTCCTCGCGGCCCGCATGGACGATCACCGTGTTCAAAGGATCCACCAACGTATCCCAGAACGGAGACAAGTCGCCACAAGGATAAGGGTCGATGATAGCGACATCACCTCCCACGGCAACCTGGACCAAACAAAGCTCAGGCTTGTACGAATCCTCGGCCACGAATTCCGTGTCGAAAGCGACTACCCGCTCCGCCGATATCTTGGCACATAGCTGATGGAGCGATTCTTGGTTTGTGATATAACTGTAATGAGCGTTCAACTCGATCCTGTTTCGTGTCCGTGACTGAGATCCTTCAAGTCCAAAAATGCGTTTCTGCCAGCGATCCTCTCGGCCCAAACCGCAAGAAAGCTAGCAAACGCACGCTCTTTGTACACGGAATTCCAACGAATCACAACATCGCGGGCCTCGAGACTCGCTCAGAACCGCGAAATCACGAGAGAAAATTGGGAAACCTGAACGCAAACGGAACCATGAAGCAGCTTGCCGAGTCAGCCCCCGAACGGCCGGCGGCTGGTCTTTTGACGACGGGGCATCCAACACCCGAGCATTCAACACCCGAGCATTCAACACCCGAGCATTCAACACCCGAGCATTCAACACCCGAGCATTCAAGACCCGGGCATTCAACAACCGGGCGTCCATCAAAGGGGCGCCCACCAACAGGCCTTCTTGTCAGTGCCAGATCCGTCGACGAAGCCCGACTGGTCCTGCAGCACGACAACGTTTGGCTCGACTTGAAAGAACCCTCTGCGGGCTCCCTGGGCCGACCGTCCATCGAGACGATCGAAGATTTTTTGTCTTTGACTCATTCGAACCCAGCTCCTTCAAGCATCGCCGCTGGAGAGCTGGTTCAATGGGCGGATGAATTGTCGACAACCCTCGCTGCCAAGCTGCCCCCCCATTGCTTCATCAAGTTTGGACTGTCCAATGCGAAACCAGATTGGGTGGATACATTGGCCCAGATCGGCAAGACACTTCACCGCCGCCAGCAAATGATCCTTGTGCATTACGCTGACTGGCAAGCGGCTCAATGCCCGGACTGGATCCAAACATTGCGAACCGCCGAAATGCTGGATTGCCGCTACGTCTTAGTGGATACCTACGACAAATCGAATGGCGGGCTTCTGGACCACCTTTCGATCGAACGGCTCGAAAGCATGATCCAGATCGCAAACGCAAAAAACCTCGCCGTCGCTCTTGCAGGTTCATTGCAAGCAAACCAACTTGGAAGTCTAATGAACGTTGGTGCTGCGTGGCTCGGATTCCGCGGAGCCGTCTGCGAAAATCAAGAACGCACGAGTACTTTGTGCAAAAACAAACTGCAATCTTTGTGCAGCGAGTTTACAAATCACGTAATGAGCGATCATCACTCAAGGAACGAGTCCTAACGAGCATGTCATCAGGAAGCGAACGAGATCGGCCATGCGGAGTGCTTCGGCAAGGAGCGAAAGTGGTTGGATGCATTTGCATGCCCGAGGC
>CAITIF010000448.1 GCA_903892365.1 uncultured Pirellula sp.
AGCAGCCAAAGACGGCAGCATCAAAAGCCAAAGGCTTCGCTAACCTCTGGCGGAATGGGACTCAGTTTAAGCGTCTGCAAATTCACAAAGACCCATCTTGTCTCTGCGGTGGCACACAGGCAACCGTCCGATTCGCGGATGATTTCGTACTTGCGAATGGACGATACGCGGTCGAAGTCCGCAACCCAAGTTTTGATCAAGATTGCGTCATGCAGCACGGCCGGAACCTTGTAAGTGATTTGGTGCGATCGAACGATCCAAGTGGAACCTAGCTCGCGGTATCTTTGCGAACTCCAGCCGACATGCTTCGAATGCGACGACGCAACCTGCAAGGTCCACCTTAGATATTGAAGATTGTTGACGTGATTAAGTTCATCGAGATCCGCTTCAACAACGATACGTCGATCCAAAAATTTCGAAACGTCATTCATGAGGAATACTTCATCGAATTACGAGACCAACGTTACTTCTCGGGCTCAGAACGCTGCCCCCAAAGGTTGCGAATGCGCCGCCCAAACGAAGGCTTGGCTGGAACTGGTGACGAAGTGGATGGAGCCATGTTGGAGCGCGGGCTATTTTGTTCACCGGAGTAAATGTCTGCGGCCGAAGGAGTAGATGGATTCGCGGCCGAAGGTTCATCAACTTCCCAAGGTAGCAATCGAACTCGAGAAGACGTCAAGATCTGGTTTGCGGGTTGCGTATCCCCGTTCGTCATGGAAGCTTTAGCAAGGAACAATTCCGATCGCATCTCGCGACGTTCGTCCGCAGTTAAGAATTCCGTCGACACGAAAAGGTCGTCGACCCAAAATTGCGAAACGCCCTTCGTTTCAATTTGGATTCGGAACAGTTGGGGCTGAGTGTTGTCAGTCAGCGTGTTCAGTTCCTGGCTTAGATCGAACTGCAATGCGTGCCACTTGGTACCATTCGAACTGTCGCGCTGGACAGGCCTGAGATCGCGCGACGCAACGAGCACAAAACGCTCACCATCCGCGTCCATTCGAGAGAAACTTAGGGTGGCTTGAGCTGGGAATTGGGTGGCTGCGATCTTCAGTCCGATAAGCAGACGTTCCGCCCCCCCCAACACAAACGAATCGCTTTGAATCCAGGCGGACGAACTGTCTTTGCGGGAATCGATTTTCAACGAACACTCCCCCGCCGCTGCGGAAGCTTGATCGATGCTGATGGTTGCGTGAGAATCCAGCGAAGTCGCCCATCCATCCAATCGCCCCCGAATCATGCTGCTTTTGGATTCAAAACTAGAGTTTCGAATCAACCCCTCTTGGCGGACCGGGTCGTTCATTCTGTTCAGCGATCGCTCGAACCTTTCGAGTGCATGGTTGAGCGATTGCCTGATCATCGGATCGAACGACCTCCACGAAACAGCCTGAGCATGCGATGTCTTGGTCGCAAGGGAATGGGTTGATGGTTGAGAAGCCAACTGGATGCGAAATGCATCTCCCGCTGGTACCTTCACAACCCAATCACCTGTTTCCACAGATCGCTGCACACGATCGTCCGTCGCCGAGATCCAATCATCATCTAATCCCTTTTCGGTCACCACTGCGAACGATTCCGGTGCAACATCCCATTCCACCTGTATCAATTCATCGATCGATCCCGCATTGGAGACTAGCAAGTCACCATGCGATGCAGTCGATTGCCAAACGCGCACTTTGGAAATGGATCGGCCGCCGTCTCGATGCGGGACTGCTGCAGCGTTCTGGCCTTCAAAGTCCTGGCACAGATCGTTCAACGCCATCGTACTGCGCATAAGCTGCTGCGACGACTCGCTCAACGCGAACGAACTTGAGCTTGGAGATTGTGTGTTCCAGTTTTGTAAGATGATTCGCTTCGGCGACGTGGAAGGATCTTGGGCCGATTGTAATTGGACCGGACTGTGAATAGGCAGCTTCGGATCGTTCAGTCTCTCCTGTGGAAGCATGGCCATCCATTGTTCCGAACAGGAGATAAACTCGATCTTAGCGCTAAGACGCTGCACAAAGCGAATCGAATTCTCCATCATCCAGTTTTGAAAATCGACATGGAGCATTGCTGAGTTCGGATTGGTTTCCTTCAGGTTCGACTTAGATTTTTTCATCAGCATGTCGGCCTGAAATCTCTCCTTCATCGCGTTGTTGGCGTGTTCGAAGGGAATGCAGGGGGATAGATGTGAAGCACTGTTCAAGCGAATCGCTAAGCCTTCAAACTTAGAATGCGATTGATAACGTTGATGCAGTTCCTCCACGCAGGCCGCTAAAGATCTTTGAACGCGAGCAGATGTAGGATTGTAAAATTGCTTTTCGGGACTAGTCAGATTTTTATTCGCGTCGTCGCCTTGCATAACATCCTGAAGATCCATCTCTTCCACAGCAACTTCCAGTTCACGGCTCGGCCCTGAAAGCTCAAGCATAGGGATAAAACCAATGCGATATTGACCGAGGACGCGATACAACAATTCGATTTGATCTTTTTGAAGGGGATCACGTCCGCTGCTGCTGAAAACCCCTGTGTCATTACGACGATTTCCCTGGTTTACTTGTGATGGGTAGAGCGAACCGCCTTCACTATCGACCACCATCGCGACAGTATCAAATCGATTGTCGACGCAATAATTGGCCAAGGAGTTTGCAAAGTGCAAGACCTGTACCCAATCATCATAGGGGCCCCTTGCAAACCGCCCCGAGCTGAACAGACTCCGAAGATCGGATCCATGGAT
>CAITIF010000449.1 GCA_903892365.1 uncultured Pirellula sp.
GTAACCAGTTCCCGGATCTTCTTAGCGAATTGCTGGCACGCTGCCGTGCCATGCAATAGAGATTAGATTAGTGGTGAAGAAATCGGCTTGGCTAATTATCTACCAAAGTACAGTGAAAATCCGGGGCCACCGCCGAAGGAACCGCCGCGCGGGAACGCTCCGCCGCCATAAGAGCCACCTGCAGGAAAGCCGCCCATTCCGTATCCACCCCAATTTGGGTTGACATTCCCAAACCCGGGATTGCCTCGATAGAAACTGGAGTAACCACTTCCGACTCCGTACCCGTAATTTGGAACGACTATTGGGCGGTACGCTGGATAGCCATATCCGTAGCCCGGGTTGTATCCACGATAGCCATAGTTGCCGTATCCCAGAGACTGTGTATGCCGTGGGGCACAACCGTCTCCATGGACAGGGCGACCATAATACTGTTGGCCAAAAGTCGTACCCGAAACGCCGACACCAGCAATCGTTGCAAGGCACGCAAGACTGCCATTTCGAATCCATCGCATCATCATCATTCTACCCCTCTGACATAAAGACGTCGCACTGAGCAGCCAGCAACGCGTAAGTAGCTGCTCGAATTTCTTTTCCGTCGCGTGCAATGCTGTACAGATACAAATACCGTGCCAATCCCTCTGCTATCGTAGCGGATCTGGCCACAGATCCGTCATTCACTACAACGGATCTGGCGTAGCGGATCTGGCCCCAGATCCAATTCGCCGCTACACCATCAAGCTGCATGTAATCAAAACTACCACCCCGCTCCTCAAACTGAGTGCGCTTCAAACATATTGAGAATGAAGTGGAACGTCAAAATCATTCGTCCGTGACGCATCCTTCGCTGGCGCTCTTCACGTTCTTGATGTACTTGAACAGAGTACCTCGAGTTGCTTTCAAGGGAGGAGCCTGCCAGTTCTTTTTCCTCTCTGCGAGAACTTCGTCGCTCACTTCAACGTCCAACCGATTGGTGTTGGCATCGATGGTCACAATGTCGTTGTCTTGAACCAGAGCCAATGGGCCGCCGACTTGCGCTTCCGGGGTGATGTGTCCGACGATGAACCCGTGAGAGCCGCCTGAAAAACGTCCATCGGTGAGTAGAGCAACGTCCGATCCGAGTCCTGCACCCATAATGGCAGAGGTTGGTGTCAACATCTCTGGCATGCCGGGCCCACCTTTCGGTCCTTCGTAGCGAATGATGATGACATCTCCTTTTTGAATTTGCTTTTGCTCCAGAGCCTCCAGCATGAGTTCTTCGCTGTCAAAGCAGCGTGCGGGGCCTTGGAATCGCAAGCCTTCTTTCCCGGTGATTTTGGCCACAGCTCCTTCGGAAGCAAGATTGCCGAAGAGAATCTGAATGTGCCCTGTGGTTTTGATTGGGTTGGCAACGGTTTGGACCACGGTTTGACCTGCTTTGAGGCCAGGTAAATCAGCCACGTTTTCGGCGAGTGTTTTTCCTGTCACCGTCATGCAATCGCCATTCATGAATCCTTCGGCGAGCAGGTATTTCATCACCGCAGGAGTGCCACCAACGCTGTGCAAGTCTTCTTGAACAAACCTACCGGAGGGCTTTAAATCGGCTAGGAACGGGACGCGATCACTTACTTTTTGGAAATCATGAAGAGTCAGATCGATACCTACGCTTCGGGCCATAGCGATCAGGTGAAGGACCGCGTTGGTGCTGCCCCCCAATGCGATGACTACAACGATAGCGTTCTCGAATGCCGCGCGCGTCATAATGTCCCTCGGCTTCAGGTCGATTTCCAGCAAGTGCCGGATCGCTTTGGCAGCCCGTTGGCATTCGTCCACTTTCGCGGGGTCTTCTGCGGGAATGGACGACGAGTAAGGTAGCGACATACCTAACGCTTCAATGGCAGATGCCATGGTGTTTGCCGTGTACATGCCACCGCACGCTCCGGCGCCAGGGCACGAATGCCTTACGATGTTCGCTCGGGTTTCTTCATCGATCTGTCCGGCAAGGTATTGTCCGTAACATTGGAATGCAGACACGATATCCAAGGAATGGCCGTTCCATTTTCCGGCACGAATGGTTCCACCGTACAGCATCAGCGACGGTCGATTCAATCGCCCCATGGCGATCAAACAGCCCGGCATGTTCTTGTCGCAACCGGGAAGAGCGATCAGGGCGTCATACCACTGAGCTCCCATGATGGTTTCGATCGAGTCTGCTATCAGATCTCGGGACTGCAGCGAAAACGACATACCGTCTGTGCCCATGCTGATTCCATCGCTAACACCGACGGTATTGAATCGCATGCCGACGAGACCTTCTGCGACGACGGCCTTTTTCACTTCCAAGGCCAAGTCAAGCAAGTGCATATTGCACGTGTTTCCCTCGTACCAAACGCTGCCAATCCCAACCTGGCCTTTGTTCATGTCCTCCGGAGTCATCCCCGTTCCATAAAGCATCGCCTGGGAAGCCCCCTGGCTCTTGGGCTGAGTAATACGGGACGAAATTTTGTTGAGCTGACTCATGCGTTGGTCTTAGTGTAGAGAGAGTGTGAGGCTGAAGAAATAAGCGATTGGGAAATGTTCCTTGGCCCCGTTTCAGCGAACATCGCTAATCCGTGACGGTTTCCCGTGCCGCTTCCACCCCCTCCATGATACCCCCAAACGTCATTCGTTCCCAGTCATCCTGTTGCCCTGGTCATGAAGCTCCAATTGCCGATGCGCCTCGAACATCCCGACTCCAACGGCTACGGAAAGATTGAGACTGCGAACCGGCCCGACCATTGGTAAAGCCAAACAAGAATTTGCATAAGCAGAGCGTATAGATTCCGGAAGCCCACGCGATTCAGTACCGAAAATTAGCCAGTCCCCTAATCGATACTCAACGGACGTGTACGACTTGGTTGCGAATTTAGTAAAGAACCAAACCCGCTCCATGTCCATTTTGGAGAGCATCAGGTCCCAGGAATCAACCGCTTCCCAGTCCAAGTGCTGCCAGTAATCCAACCCCGCTCGTTGGAGCTGTTTATCATCGAGTCGAAAGGCGGCCGGTCGCACAATCCATAGTTTCGCGTTCAATGCGACGCAGGTACGGCCAATATTGCCCGTATTCTGAGGTATCTCGGGTTGATACAAAACGATGTTGAGTCTTTGGCGACCTA
>CAITIF010000450.1 GCA_903892365.1 uncultured Pirellula sp.
CCAACTTCATGCAGAGATACTTCGGGAGAGTACAGGAACAGACCGTCCTCCATGTTGAGCCGTCCACCTTGCTCCACTTTTTGACGGATGGTTTTCAGTTTGTCTTGGACGATTGGACTAATCATGGTATTTGCAACAAAAGACGTGGGAGAACTGAGGATCTATTTCCAAAAGGCATCGACGGAACCGACCACCAAAAACAAAATGCTAATGATGGAATTGAGTTGAAAAAAAGCAAGTTGGATTTTGGCTAACGAATGCTCGGAAACGACTCGATGTTCGATAACCAACAGGACTGCGATGATCCCAAGCATCCCCCGAAAGGCCCAGCCCAAAGATAACTCGGGGAGCAAAAAGGTCATCGAAAGAGCGATTAGCCACATAATCGCGTGGCACGCAGCGGCAATTCTCAGCGCCCCTCGAACGCCGAACAGGGCCGGAATGCTGAAGAGCTTGGATTCGCGGTCAAATTCAGCATCTTGGCAGGCATAAATCATGTCAAAGCCCGCGACCCAAAAGAGAACCACCGATCCCAGAAAAACGGCGGGAAGCAGGTCGCTGGGTCTTGCTAATACCCATTCCCCCCGCAATGCAATCCAGGCACAGATAGGGGCCAGCATTAATGCCACGCCCAGCCAAAAGTGAACCAAATACGTAAAGCGTTTTGCTAGGCTATACATAGCAAGGAATGCCAACACGGGTACCGACAGGACTATGGGTAAGACGTTGGGCAAAAACAAGAGACAAGAAGCGACGAAAGCCAACCCGCAAGCAACACTGAAACCAGTGACACTCGATGAACTTAAAATCTTCGCAGGCAAATGACGGCCGGCCGTACGAGGATTCTGGCCATCCCACTTTTGATCCAACAGTCGATTCATGGCCATGGCAAAACTTCGAGCCGTTACCATGCAAAGCAGAATTCCCACCAAAGCTTGCCAACGAACGGGAATCGACATTTCAGCGGTTTCGTTGCCGATAACAAACCCGGGAACCAATAAAGCCCAAACTGTTGCAAGCAGAGCGAACGGCAAAGCAAAAATGGTATGACTAAAACGAATCAGCTCTAAGTAATGCTGGAGCTGATGCACCCAAGTGGTTTCAACGGGTATGGATTCTGGCTTGCTCATCCTATCCCGCGATTCAAGAGCGTATGGTCGATGGAGCCAGCTTCACCCCAACGTTTCATCAGGACATGAGGGACCTGAAGATGGTCTAAAATCCGGGCCACGATAAAGTCGATGATATCCACAACGCTTCGGACGCCATGATACCATCCCGGCATTGCCGGCAAGACGATTGCACCAGCGTCTGCCGCTCGTTTCATGTTCTCCAATTGAAAAACCGACATCGGTGTTTCGCGAGGTACGAGAATCAGTTTTCGATGTTCCTTCAAGTGCACGTCAGCGGCTCGTTGAATCAAGTTGTTTCCCGCTGCATGAACAACACCCGACATGGTGGCACCCGAGCAAGGGCAGATCACCATACCGCGTGTCAGAAACGAGCCACTAGCAACCGGGGTCATATAATCGCGATAGTCATGCAAGGTAATGAACTTGCGATCGGCTTCTACCTGTTCAGTGCTGCGGATCGGCCATTGGCTTAGCGTGCTTGCATCGGGCCACGAGTATTCCAGCAGGCGAACGATCTGGTCTCGGTTCGTACCCAGATCCAGCTGCAGTTCTTGTTGGACGACGGCCGCACCGGATGGACTGATTAAAAGATGCACTGGCACTTGTGCTTGGCAAAGGCACTGAAGCAGTCGAACCGCGTAGACTGCACCGCTTGCACCCGTGATGGCTAGAACCAACGGATGATGGTTCGTTGGAAGTTCCATTATTTGGTGCCTACATACAGCGTGACCACTCCGAACGTCATCGCTACCATTTGAATGTTCTTGAGCCCGGCCTGTCGCATCAGGACCGCTAAGGCCTCGCCGCTTGGGAATGCTTGGACGCTCTCGGGTAAGTATTGATAGGCCGACTGGTCATTCTTGGCCAAGCGTTGTCCAACTCGAGGCAGGATATGCTGGAAGTACGCGTTATAAACGTGCCGCAATCCGAAAGCGGTTGGCTTGGAAAATTCGAGCACCGCGACCTGCCCGCCCGGTTTGCAGACTCGCGTCATTTCGGACAGCCCTACCTCCGTCACCGCAACGTTTCGCAAGCCAAAGGCGACTGTCACTGCCTGGAATGTATCGTCTGCGAAAGGAAGCTTCTGAGTGTCCGCTTCCACAAAGTCGACCTGTTGGTACGAAGGAAGTTTCCGCTTGCGTTTGTCACGCGCGATCTCAAGCATTTCCGGGCAGAAATCGCTGCCTATCACACGTGTCTCTTTACCCAGTTGCTTGGCTATCGATAGGGCCAGATCGCCGGTCCCAGTGCACGTGTCAAGCACCGGCTCACCCGGATGAAGTTTCAAAAAGCGAAGAGCCTTGGACCGCCAATGCCGGTCGACGTTTAGCGAGAGAACATGATTCATGAGATCATAGCGCGGAGCGATTTCAGCAAACATTTGCCGAACACGATCACCAGACTTATCTACCATACGTATTCCCAAAGATGAGGGTCATAACCTTTTCGCTCCGCGCGGTTGGGCCACCCAACAAGCCACTCACCGAGCCGCCAATCTCCGCTGCGAAATTTTTTGCCTAGTCGTTGACCGTATTTTCGCCAACTGCTTTAACCCCGACTAGCCCAATCTTTTCGAGCGCAGGTCAAGAACGCATCGCGCTTGCAGACTGAGCCCACGCAAAAGGCCCGAAAATCAAGAGGGGAGCCCAGGCCGCAACGGCGGGGGACAAAAAGGTTTCGTTGGCCCCCAATGCATTGAGTCCCATACTAACCCCAAAAAAAGCAGCAAAACTGACCAAACACGTCAAAATCATGCTTACCAAGTTGCGATTTCGATTCGACAAAATGAACGGAATTCCCAGCAGAAGCTGTGTGAAATCCAGAAATGGCTGAACAAACCTTGCATGCACGGCCACCTTCAATTCGCTGCCGTAGTAGCTGCCCTGATTCTGCATTCGCCATATTAGATCGCCCGTCGATGCGAATTGACGTGCTCCTCCCCCCCGAAGGACGTCGAATTCGATATTGCTTGGGATAAAAACTTGATTGGACTGGAGCCACGGATTGTCGGCAGGCAGCAGCAAAAACACGCCTGATTCGTTGCGAACCGATTGCTTGCCGGCTAGAGAATCCGATCCCTTGGCTTCAGCCACTAGGTAGCCTGCGGGGTGGTCGTTGTCCGCTGGCAGATGAGTAGCGGAGGCCCCGGTGATTTGCTGCGTTACCACAGCGGCCGGTCCAAGGAACCGAAAGATGGGATGAACAATGGTCGATTTGGCTGGCAATAGATGCATGCCAGCGATCAAGACTCCCTGTTCAATATCTTCGGCAGGACGGATGGGACGAATGTTTTCCCCCTTCAATTCCTGAGGAGACTTGCTGAGCATTCCTGCGAAATGAGGGATAAAAAGCTCGCGCGATAACGCAGCAATCCCGATAAGAACTGCGGACAGTATCAAAATGGGTCGGACAATTCGCCCTTTGCTAATCCCTGCAGCAAGTAATGCTGTCATTTCATTCGTTCGATAGAGCCATGCCACCACAAACATGGTCGACAACATAGCGATCAAGCCGCACATACGATCGTAAATGCTGAGCAAGTACGGGCTAAAGTATTCGAACAATCCGTTCACGAATCCGCCTCGAGTTTCACCGAAAGCGATCAGCTCATCCAGATTGGTAAAGACCTGGACCACTACCAGAAGACCGGCTAGCGTTAGAAAGCAAATCACGAATACGCGTGAATACAAGAAAAGAACGTATCGATCGATTTGAGTCATTGGATTCTCGGTTTGCCGTAAGTCACCGCCTGAAGTCCTATACAAAACTACGAGTGATGAACGCAACAGGAATCAGTTTTACTGAAACTTGAAAACCACCATTCTCTCCCATCGAGTTCAGCGAGAAAATCATCGCAAGAGCCATCGCTCGTTTTTGAAGATTTCGTTCTTGTCTCCATTTTCGATCCAAGTTGCCTCGCGAAGTTCCGGCATCTGTCTAAACTGCTCTGGATTGCCTTTCGACCTTCCGTAGGCGGTGTACTAAGTTCGTTTCATTGAGAGATATCAGAAAGCCAAGATGGGATTCAGAACATTCTTCGCATGGTGGTTACAAGATGCAATGCTGTCCATTTCGGCGGCATCGGCGACTGTGGCGATATCGATGGTATTCGCGTTTGCAGAAGCAAGGAGCGGCTTTTGCGAAGAGGCGTTTGTTCCCTACCAAGTGACGGAGGATGTCGTCTATGGACACAAGGATGGGCTGGCTTTGACCTTGGATGTTCTTGAACCGACAGAAAAACCGAACCATATCGGATTGATTTTGATTTCGAGCGGTAGCTGGAATTCTCGCAAGTCCGATGTTCATGAAGAGGAAGAAAGCCGACGGCAAAAAGATCATTGGACACAAGGACTTTTGAAAGGAGGCTTCACCCTATTCGTCGTTCGCCACGGCAGTAGCCCTCGCTACACGGTGACTGAAATGACACCGGACATCCAGCGTTCGATTCGATTTGTGCGCGCGAATGCTGCTCGATTTGGCATCAATCCTGATCAAATTGGAATTACCAGCGGTTCTTCGGGTGGACATCTCGCGCTGATGGCGGCCACTCAAGGCGACGATGGTAAACAAGATTCGAAGGACCCGATTGAGAGAGTGAGCAGTCGGACGCAAGCGGTCGTCGCTTGGTTTCCGCCAACCGATTTTATCAATTGGATGGGGCCCAACAGCTACACGTTGGTTTCGCTCACTCGACCTGATCTCTTTGAACGTATGCTCGGCAAAGTCAATGATCTAGAAGAACAACTGCGTGCAATTTCGCCAATCAACTTTGTCTCTGCAGACTCTCCGCCGCTGCTGCTGATTCATGGTGACGCGGACAAAACCGTACCATTGCATCAGTCAAAATTGATGAAGACCAAGTATGAAGAACTTGGGCTGAAAGTGAAACTGTTGGTTCAGGCCGGTGGTGGGCACAGCAGTTGGCCAGGAGTGATGGATCAGTATCCAGAAATTTGGTCTTGGTTTAAAAATCATCTACAATAACCGTCGTCGCAGTCGTAGAATCCGAGGACGAAGCTGAATGAAACCAAGCTGAATGAAACCAAAATGTGGCGAGTCTTATTCAAGGAAGCCAATCATGGAGCGTCGACGATTTTTATACGGATCGGTTTTCGGATCAGGTAGTGCGATCGCAAGCTACCATCTGTTGCCCGCCTTGTCAGAAAGGATAACGGAGCTGGATGCACCGGTTTGGGGATTCGATCCCGTGGTTGGCGATGGGACCTGGATTTGGCGAGAACCCCCCAAGAACGAACGTGGTTATCTGGAGCCTCGCTCCTACGAAGTCAATATTGGGATCGAGCTGACGGGCGTAGATTCTCGATGTGAAGCAATCGCCACGACCCCAGTCCCATTGAACCATCCAGAACAAACGATCGATGAAATGCGGATCGAGACGTTGGGCTGCGATGCGATCGTTCGCGAGCTCGATCCCAATGCAGCGCAATTACTTGTTCATGCCCCCATGATTGCAGCTGGTCAGGTGGTGACCGCGATCGTTCATTACAAGATGACTCTTTACAAACAGTATCTAGCTTTTGAGAAAGATCAGTTTCCTGAATTCCAGAGGGTCCCCAAGGAGATACAACTCAGCGGCCTAGGCGATAGTCCGGGAATCCAAACCAACGCCTCGGTCGTGAAGAAGCTCGCCGCCAGCATCTCGCAAAGCCACACTCATCCATGGGACAAAGCTCAATCTTATGTGACATGGATTCAAGAGAATATTCGACCACAGCTTGGGGATTACACCAGCGTTCTCACCGCCATCAAACGCAAGACCGGCGATTGCGAAGAGATGTCGGCTCTGTTTGTCGCATTTTGCCGAGCATCCGGAATACCGGCTCGATTGGTCTGGGTCCCCAACCACAATTGGGCAGAATTTTACTTAACGGATCACGAACAAAAGGGGCATTGGATCCCAGTGCATCCCGCTTGCTACCGCTGGTTCGGGTGGACCGGAGCACACGAATTGGTGATCCAAAAAGGGGACCGCATTCGCATCCCTGAGCAAAGCAACCCATCGCGCTTGCTGATGGATTGGCTCCGTTCGGATGGACGCCCTTTGGCCAATTACCTCGCGTCGATGAAACCGATTGCCTCTTCTAGTTCCGAAGACCCAGGGCCTGGTGCGAGAATCAAAGATACCAGATCGGGTGAATGGAAACTAACGCAGACTCACCAGATGGATCGATACGCTCGGCGTTAGTGGGTATGCTCGTCCCGGTCCAAGTCCTGGGACGAGCTCCTTCGGAACATCGAGCTCCTTCGAAGTGTCGACTAGATCTCGATGACTTACTTCAAAAACGAAGTGTCGAAGTCGATCATACCTTCGCCGGTACCATAGGATACCGAAGTTGGCTTGGAGGTTAGGCCGTACCGTTCACAAAATTGACTCACGATCGGCATGGTCTCGCTCTTAAACTTATCGCTGGAAAACAATTGCTTGGCTTCCTCTGGGTTTCCGTAGAATCTGGTTTGCGTGACCACCTTCTTCATGTCATCCAATTGCAACTTGGCAAACTTCTCACCGATACCAACCAGCGTTTTGTCCATAGTTGCAGGATCATTCATTCGCTGATTCATTGCATAGAACGTCTCAACGATTGCGGCTGCAAAATCTTTGCCGCCAGGTTTCTTAAGCGAATCGGCTCCAACCACCACCATATCGATGATTTCTTCCGGAATGCTGGAGGAATCAAACAGAACCTTGCTTTCGGGGCGAGTGACCAAGGTTTGCATCACAAAGGGGTTCCAAACCATGATCGATTCAATCGAATCCTTCTTGAGCTGAAACGCTTGGGCCGCTTGCTCGGGATCCATATTCGTGAATGGGAATTCCTTAGGGGACTTCCCGAGCTTTTCTAAGCATCGATCAAAACAGAACTGCGAAACACTCTTCTCAAGCCCATGGGTTTTCTTTCCAACGAGAGCATCAACAGAATCGATTCCCGCTACGATGCATGCGTCCGCCCCATTGGATGTGGAGGTTGGTAAAATCGCAACGCTCTTTCGTGAGGCAGCTGGTCCCAAGATGTCGATATTGGTAATGCAGACAGCATCGGCCTGGGAAGTTCCATAAAGCGTGATACAGCTGTCGTAGCTGACCAGTTTCAGTTCGATATCGACGTTATGCTTCTTTTCAAGCGAACCCATTTTGCCTGCTTCGCCGTCAATCAAACCGACGTCGCTGGCCACCCCGAAAATGCTCCAGGATGGGTATTCGCTCCAAGCGAGTGTGAATTTGGTGGGTGCTGCTTTCGTTGAAGCGGACGAATTTGCAGGCGCAGAGGCCGGTTTCGACTCGCATCCTAAAGGGGCAAAAGCAACCAAGGTCAAGAGAGTTAGCCACGATCGATTAAGCGGTTTTTTCATGATTTGCGGTATCTAAACTGGTAAACGAAGGAATCAGCTAGGCTGAAAACGGGAACGCGTCTCGCTTCATCGTCTCGCAAACGGCCTCAATTCTCAAGTGCCAATACGAAGAATCGCCCCGGTAAAGTAGCCATGAAGCACATAGA
>CAITIF010000451.1 GCA_903892365.1 uncultured Pirellula sp.
CCCACCAATCGGATATCCACCCAGCCGCCCAAGGACTTGGTTTGGTTTTCCAGGTAAGAGGGCGTTGAGTTTGCGTTGAGAACGACCACGTCCACATCACCATCGCGATCCATATCACCAAACGCAGAGCCTCGGCTGCATTCGACAATCTTCATGCCGCTTCCTGCGGTCGAGCTCACATCGCGAAAGCCCTTTTTTCCTTCGTTCTGCATGAGTGTATTGGCAACGCGGTATCGAGTACGATCATCGATGGTTTCGATGTTCTTGGTAAGGTGGCCGTTCGCAAAGAAAACGTCTAAGTCTCCATCATTATCGAAGTCGATCATGCCAACCCCCCAGTTGGTGTGCGGCATTACGGTCCGGCCGACCTGGGACACTCGGCTGGTGTCCTGAAAAAAACCACTTTGAAGATTTCGAAAGAGCATCGGAGTCTGGCCTGTGAAATCGGTAATCAAGAGGTCGACCCAGCCATCATTGTCGTAGTCGCCGGCTTCGACCCCCATGCATCCGTTCGAGAGGCCATTGAGATCGTAAGCGACTCCTGCCTCGAGGGCCCCGTCGGTAAAGCTTCCGGAGCCATCATTGACAAAGAGCTGGTTGGCAGAAGCGTCGCTACTGACGAAGATATCAGAGTCGTTGTCTCCATCGAAGTCGGCGCATACCACACCCATGCTGGGGCCGGGCAAAGCCGCGATTCCCGAAGCGACGCTGATATCCTCGAACGAACCGTCGCCCAAGCTCCGATAAAGGCGGTCCGCTGCGGGGGTAAAGTCCTTAGGTCCAGGGGCGTAGAGGGTTGGGCGTCGGATTTCGGGTGAGTAAGGTGCAAGGCTAAACTCGATGTAGTTGCTCGCGAATAGGTCGAGGTTTCCATCGTTGTCGATATCCAGGAATGCAATCCCTGCTCCGCATTGGTCCGCCGAGCCTTCAACCCCGGCTTGGTGCTCCACGGATGCGAAGGTTCCATCGCCATTGTTCAAATACAGCTGAGTCGGCCCAAAGTTGCTAACCGCCAAATCGGGATCCCCATCGTTGTCATAATCTGCAGCAACAACCCCTAAGGAAAATCCCCAGCCCGCAACGCCTGCTTGGATCGTCACGTCGGTGAAGGATCCGTTTTGATTGTTGCGGTAAAGAGTGTTGCCAGTCGCCTTGGACGAGTCACCGCCGGCCGATCCGTGGATCTCATGCCCATTCAAAAGATAAACATCTAGCCAGCCGTCGTTGTCAAAATCAAAAACCGCTAGGCCGGCCATGACCAGCTGAGGGAGATAGTCCTTGGTCCCCCCTCCGTCGAAATGGGGGGCCACAAAACCGGCTGGAGAGCTGCTATCTGCGAACTCGATGACAGCCTGGGGAAACACATGGCCCGCGTTGGCAAGGATGAAACCGATCGCCAAGAGCAACCGGCTTTGGCTCAAAAATTGCATAATGCTTAACTCGTAAGGAAAAGATTGGTCATCTCGAATTGTTGGTGCAAATCCCGACACTAGTCAAGAAGAAAAGTGACAAATTCACATTTCTGGCTTGTTGAGGGCCTCGCCATCTAGCAATGGTGACTAAACTTCCGTAATATATGTCTAACGGTCAATGCTATTCCATGCCGAATTTCTGATACGGAGAGGTTGACGATTTTCGAGATGGAATAGCGTTAATTCTTTTTTGGTGCACCATTCAGGTGCGTTTTCGCTATTTTTTCGCTTTTAGAGGTACATATGCAAAAGTTTAGGAAGGGGTTCACGCTGGTTGAACTCTTGGTGGTTATCGCCATCATTGGTATTCTGGTGGGGTTGTTGCTGCCCGCCGTTCAAGCCGCTCGTGAAGCCGCTCGACGAATGAGCTGCGGCAACAACATGAAGCAGTTGGGCTTGGCTGTTCACAATTACGAGTCGGCATTCAAGACTGCACCGCGGTTGTCGACACAAGGCCAGACCGATTGGGGCCAAGACTCCAACTGGAACGGCTTCTCGCCACACACACAGATTTTGCCGTACATTGAGCAAGGTCCGTTGTTTGAGCAAGTCTTTTTCGACAACCACCGAACGTTCCCGCACTATTCAGGGCACCCATGGCAAGGTGGAAATGCGATTCCGCCAGGCAAGACCATGTCTGCCAAGGCTGTCTTCGCCTCCAAGATCCCTTCGTTCGTGTGCCCATCGGACCGAGCGTATCCCGACCAAGCCTACCCTGGTAACAACTATGGGTTCAGCGCAGGTTCGAACGTTGGCTGGAATACCGGAGCGGGCGACCGAAACGGATTTTACAACCGTTACCAGTACAGCAAGTTCGGGGACATTACAGACGGTCTTTCGAACACGATCATGATTGCGGAATTCGTTAAGGGTGATGCAGACAACGGCGTATACACCAACTTGGGCGACTTTGCCCAGTCCATGACCTTGCCAGCCGGTCCTCAAAAGAACTGGACGCAAGCGATGTTGGATGCATTCGCCGTATCTACCGCTAGCGGTGCAGGCAACAGCAATCACAGTTCAGAAGCCGGCAACGCTTGGATGTCCGTTGGTCACTACAACACGACCATCAACACGCTTGCTCCGCCAAACTGGCGAGGGTTTTCGGGCGGTGTAAACTGCTCGCGTTGCCAAGGTGACACGAACGGTGTTTTCCCATCGCGCAGCCGCCACACCGGTGGTGCAATGCACTCGATGGGTGACGGATCTGTTCAGTTTATCACCTCGACCGTTGATACCCTTTCTTACCAAAGACTGGGAACAGCGTCCGGCAATGACATCGGAACGACCGAGCAGTAAGAACTGCCTCAAGTTGGTTCAATTCAAGTTCCCTAGTGCAGCACTAGGGAACTTTTTCTATTTCTAGACTTCCATTGAGGGAATCATGCGCGTACTAGGTGTTCTGTTGGGGTTGGTTTTTTTGGTTGGATTTGTTGGATGCGACAGCGGCCCTGCCAATGTTGAAGTTCAGGCGGGGAATTTTGATGCTGCTGCAGATCTGAAGAAGGGCCTTGAGTCCATCGAGAAAAGCGGTCGAATCGGTAGCGGCTACAACAGCTTGACTTCCAGCGCTAGAACTCTTGAGAAAACTGACCCAGCAAAAGCAGAGGCGGTTAGCAAGGGGCTTAAGGAGCTCATCGAGCTTCAGGATAGCGCCAAGATCAAGGCCAAGGCAAAAGAAATCATGGGCAAGCTGTAAGATTCTGCCCCCTTGCGGCTTGAATAAGGCAAGTTCATCTCGCTTTGGCGGTGAAGAAAATAGCGAAAATTTGATCTTTCCCGCCTGCATAGACTTTGACAAAGGGGGCGTAAGCCACCTAAGATAGAAGTTGTGGTGTCGAAACGGCATTTTTCTTCGAAAATTGATTTGAAGTTCATAGTTGGCCGACAACTTGACTCCATTGATCCCGTGAATTGTTGGCTGAAATAGCGGTTTGGTCGACAATCCGGGCTGGTTTGTGGTTTTCGTTCACCAAGGAATTGGTAGTTTTTTCTTTTTTGTTTAGCAGAGGTACATATGCAAAAGATCAGGAAGGGGTTCACACTGGTTGAACTCTTGGTGGTTATCGCCATCATTGGTATTTTGGTGGGGCTGTTGCTACCCGCCGTTCAGGCTGCTCGTGAAGCCGCCCGAAGAATGAGTTGCAGCAACAACATGAAGCAACTTGGGCTTTCGGTTCACAATTACGAATCGACTTTCAAGCTAGCCGGAAGATTGTCCACTCAAGGACAAACCGACTGGGGTCAAGACTCCAATTGGAACGGTTTTTCGCCTCACACAGGCATCCTTCCTTACATTGAGCAAGGGCCATTGTACGAGCAAGTCTATTTTGAGAACCACCGTTCGTTCCCTCACTATCAAGGTCACCCTTGGAGTGGCGGCGGTGTGCCACCAGGAAAGAACATGGACTGCAAAGCAGCTTTTGCGGCTAAGATTCCTTCGTTCATTTGCCCTTCCGATCGCCGGTATCCTGACCAAGCTTATCCAGGGAACAACTACGGTTGGTCTGCTGGAACCAACTTGGGCTGGTACGTTGGAGCGGGAGATCGAAATGGTTTCTTCAATCGAGTGTCTTACAGCCGATTCGGCGATATCACTGACGGTCTATCCAATACCATCATGATTGCTGAGTTCATCAAGGGTGATGCCGACGGGGGTGTTTTCCAAAACACGGGTGACATCGCTCGCGGATTGGCGTTCCCAGGTGGTGCAGGTGGGAAAAACTGGTCGCAGGCTGCTCTAGATGCGTTCGCGATCACAACCCTCGCGGGTGGTGGAAACCACGTAAACGGCGCCGGTTCGCACTGGATGGGTCCTGGTATGTACAACACTGCGATCAATACGCTAGCCCCGCCAAACTGGCGTGGGGTTGCGGGTAACAATTGCGGTGGTTGCGGCGAAGGTGACAACGACGGGGTTTATCCAGCGCGAAGTCGTCACACCGGGGGTGCAATGCACGCCATGGGTGACGGTTCGGTTCAGTTCATCGCATCAACCATTGACACCTTGTCGTACCAACGACTTGGAACTGCCAATGGTGGTGACATTGCATCTACCGAACAGTAGTATTTTGATGTAAAATCTGTAGTTCCCTAGCACCATTGCTAGGGAACTTTTTTGTTTTCATTTTTCTGCTCGAGGTAACGATGCGTTTATTGAATGGTCTGCTGGTCCTCGCTCTCATGGTTAGCATCGTCGGATGTGGCACTGACGGCGACAACGGTTTTTCCGAAACGGTTAAGATCGATGTGGTTGGAACGATCAAAAATGACCTTGGAGCGATCGAAAAATCCGGACGC
>CAITIF010000452.1 GCA_903892365.1 uncultured Pirellula sp.
CAGCTCAGATAACATGGGTGTGATACCCAAGTGAGGTGTCTCGCCATCTCGAAACAGACTCAGACAAACGCCGTACATCTCATTGGGGCCCAGCGGACGTTTGGGTTCGAGCGAGCCTTTGGGTTCCGATGGTCGCTTGGGCTTTGACGGGCGGTCAAGCTCCGACAATGCTTCGGCCTTTGCTGTTGTTTCCTTTTCAGAGTTTTCGTTATCGGTCGGTGGCGAATCTTTGGTTTTATCTTCTTTTCTCGGCATCGCGGGCAAGGGCCTGAGGCTTCCGTAACTGGAACGACCCACTTGCGTGGAGGAAGCTTCCAGTCCTGCACCGCGTGGAGCAGCATCGCCGTCTGCTGTTTCTGATGCTGGTTTCCCTACTGCGAGTTCTTGAAGGGGAGCGTTTCGACCTTCGTCTTCCTTTAACGTAAACACAATAGAACGAGGCGATCGATTCGAGCCCGAAGCAGTATCGCTAGGGACTAGGTTTTTCAAGGCCGGCTTGATGACTCCTGTGGATTCAAACAGGCCCCAATGAGCCCCGACGGTTCCTTCCGGACCAGATTTCCAGCTTTCGTCCCAGATTGAGAAGTAGTAGTACTCAATACCTTTTTGTTCGAGCAACGGAAGGACTTCTCGCATGTATCGAGCTGCGTTTTCGGGACTAGCAACTGCCTGCCCCAAGGATTCGCCATCGGTTGGCCAACCAAACTCCGTGAGAACAATTCGTTTGTCGGGGTACATTGACTGCACTTCACTGATTCGCTGCAGCGTGTACTGAGCTGCACCATCGACCGAAAGGCATTCCAAATAAGGGTAGATCTGTACCCCGAGGATATCGACTTCTGCGGCCAAGCGAGGGTGTTCTACCCAGGCTTTCCAAGTGTCAGCGGACGCGATGGAAAAGTTCGTTTTTGCTCTTGCCTCCCGAACATATTCAATCAGCTGATCTTCCGAGCAATCGGCTCGATGAAGCACTTCATTCCCGATAATGACCGATTGAATCCGGGCGTTAGGGCGTTGTGCGAGCTGAACAAGTTGTTCGATCTGAGCTTCATTTTGCCAACGCGCAGGTCCGATCCATACCCCTACAATGCAATCGACACCATACTTTTCGCAAAACTCGGGTATCAGGTAACTGCTACTGTTGATCGTGTAGGTCCGAATGGATTTTGCAAGCTTGCTCGCGAATTCCAAATCCGCCTCGATCGCCGACGGCAGCGAATGAATTTGTCGAGCAGGACTTTCGTTGTCCCGAACAGAACTGAAGCAAATTCCCTGCAGTTTTTTTGTTGTTCCTTGCGACAGGCAATCACGAACAGCAGCGACAGAGAAGACCAGCGAAAGACAGACAACTGCAACCATTTTCATTTCATCGACCCACCGTAAACAGAACGCGACTTATCGTAAGCTAGCGAAATCGTTTTCGCGGCCAGGACATGGATTATGGGCTAAGGGATAGTTGATGTCGAGTTTCGAAAGGCCAAAGGTGAGACTAACCGTTTCGCTCCGATTCTCCGGTAAATCAGGCACGGGTTTTCCGGTAAATTAGGTACGAGCTCAACCGCGGAGGTGGATTCGGCCGAAGGAACTTTTGACCGCCAAAAGCCATCAAAGAGGCCTATGAATCGTATGAAAACCAGATCCCTACGTATCGAATCCCTAGAATCGCGGCAATTGTTCGCTTCGCTTCCGTTTGGTGCGACGGCCGACGATACCGGAGAGTACATGCTCGGACGGATCGCAGTGACCCCGGTTCTGCTGGAGAGCAACGGGCAGATTGATTCGAATACGGAAAACTGGACGGAGCTTCAAAAGTCAACAGTCCTGGCTAATATCGAAACGGGGCTGGATTGGTGGACTGACTTGCTTCGCACGAAGAGCAATGTGCACACTCTTGAGTTTGTCATTGATCGAACGTTTTTAGATGCTCCGACGCCAACCCCTTACGAACCGATCTCGCAGCGGTCCAATGGATATGTGGATTGGGTATCGCGGTTTCTTACCGACACTGGCTTTTCGCAAAGCGGTCAGCTTGAAACCAATATTCGGGCTTTCAATCAATCGCAGCGAGTGAAGCTGGGCACGGATTGGTCGTTCACCATTTTCGTGGTCAATTCGCAGAATGACAGTGACGGCAGCTTTGCGACCGGAGGTTCGTTCGATCGCGCATTCGCATTTGCCGGCGGTTTGTTCCAAATCGTACCTTCCACGCGTCCTGCTTCCACGTTCACGCATGAAACGGGCCATATGTTTTGGGCTCGAGACGAATACATAGGTGGAGGTAATTTTACTCAGAGACGCGGGTACTATAACGCTCAAAACACCAACGCGATCGATTTCAATCCCAATCCGAGTTTTGTTCAAGCCGACAGCATCATGTCCAGCGGAGGATCGCTGGATCGTGCTTATCAAAATCTGATTAGCCCCGATTCGACGCTAGCGCAAATAGGCTGGGTTGATTCGGATAGCGATGGGATTTTTGATGTGTTGGATGTCCCGTTGAAGCTTGAAGGTTTTGGACAATTGAACGCACAGGGGACGGAATATCTTTTTCAAGGTCGAGCGTCCGTGCAGACCCTTCCCAACGTGAATAGCTCTGGGCAACAAAATGACATTTCGATCAACCGTGTGGGAAGGATCGAGTACCGATGGAACGAGGGGACTTGGACTACCATTGCATCGCCCAATTTAAGTTCAACGGATGTCAACTTGGTGATTCCCGTACAGAGTGGTACCACAGGACGCATTCAGATCCGAGCTGTGGAAACGTCTTTGCCTTTGACGAGCAATGTCTTCGAAGGGGAGCTTGGATTGACTCGCGATAAGCCAGCTGTTCCTGGCATCCAAGGCTTCGTCTGGAACGATCAGAATGAGGATGGAGACTGGCAAGCGGTTGAAACGGCGATCGCCAACGCTCGTGTGCGATTGGTGGATAACAATCGGCAAGTCTTGAATCTGCAACGAAAAATCGAACCCGACAATTTGACGAGCGGAGCTGTCGTCGGTCTTCAGAATGGCGTTACGGTGGATGCCATCGGCGAAGATGCCACTGGAAATGTTTCGGTTTTCGAAGATGCTTCTGCCACGACAGGATCTCGCGTTTTTCGCCCGTTCTCTTTTTCACAAGGAACGTACGTCGATAACTTCCGAGGCAATGAACAGCAATTGCGTGCGACCATGGCACAACCAACTTCGTTTGTTTCCATCGATGTTGTTGCAGTGAATAGCGGTACCGTCGCTCGACTAGAAGCGTATTCCGCGTCTGGAAGCCTATTGCGTCGATTCGAGACTCCGACGCTTGCTGCGGGACAATCGGCAACCATGCGAGTGGTGACCGACACCAACGCGATAGCCTACGTCATTGCCAAGGGAATGAGAAACGCCAGTATCAAGCTTGATAACTTAGCGGTGGGGCCATCTCCCGAAAGCACTACGGGGGCAGATGGAAGTTACTTGTTTGAGGGGATTGCCACTGGAAGTTACCAGCTTGAGATTTTGCCTCCCTCCACCCAGTACGATTTAGTGGAACCCGCGACTGGCCTGAGGACGGCAGCGTTTGTGGCTGGTTCGCCGAGTATCCACAATGATTTCGCACTTTCGTTATCGATCCCACCGTGGCAGAATCCCAACATCCGTCACGATGTGAACAACGACGGGTTCGTAACCGCTCTTGATGTTCTCGCCATCATCAACGAGATCAATCGCAACGGAGCAAGACCATTAGACGGCACAACCATAGTGTCACCTCCGTTCTACGACGTTGATGGGAATCGCAGTATCGAAGCCTTCGATGTTCTAGCGGTTATCAACTTTATTAACGCCAATCTTGGAAGTGGGGAGGGTGAAGAAGTTTCCGTCGAGATCGCCTCAGTCCCATTGCATGATAGTTTTTATCATTCGCATGACTTCGAGCCTGAGGGTGAGAAGAAACAGAGCCGCAGGCGCTAGTTTCGATGTTGCGTAAAACGGAATCCTAACACCCTCCCTTTTGGGAAGCGTGGTTTTAGCGTGCTGGTACTCAGCACTAGCGGCACTAACGTACCGTTTCGAATTCCTTCAAGTCGCGTGTTACCCCCGCGAAGATCCCGAAGTTCTCAAGGGTATCCAGGCCTGCACCCCCTTCAAAAATGGCATCTACTGCAGCACGCACTCGAGTGGCTATGAGTCGGTCGTTGCCTTCATCGAGGCTGGTCACAATCGATTTTCCGCTAGTGACATCGGTCAAGCGAACAACATCATTCCCAGCACCGGTGAAGATGCCTAGATCCTCCACGGTCGTGACGCGATTCAAGGTGACTTGGTCCAATCCAACAGATCCATTCGAGTCAGTATTGATCGAGACTTGAAATGCTCCTAGATCCGTCAGGGTAACGCGATCGGAGCCCCCTTTGGTTTCAATCAACAAGTCCAAGCCAATGCTTGATCCTGTGACGGAGACGATATCATCTGCTTCATCACCGACGATGGACATGATTTTGTCGATGGTGGAATTGTTGATCGAAGCGTTCAGGCTGCCAAGCCCACCGTCAACCGACAAATTCTCCCGCACAGTAATTGCCGCTAATTGAACAATATCATTTCCCTCATTGCCTAGAATCGACATGTTACCGCCGATGGTGCTGGGAGCTGCAGCGGGCGAAGTGAGACGATCGTTGCCTGCACCCAAATCGACATTCAGGTCGGTCGCAACTTGTAGATTTCGAATGGCGACTATATCGTTCCCGCCTTCCATTCGGATATCCACGGCATTGAG
>CAITIF010000453.1 GCA_903892365.1 uncultured Pirellula sp.
ATCAAAAGGGGACTATATGGCAATCCTTTTTCTTGGCGATGGATTGTGTTCGTCACAGAGGTTTGGCAACGTTAGTTGGTTTTTCCTGGGAGAAAATCTGGTCAAGGCATGTTTCCAAATCTAGAGACTTGTTTGGAACCTTGGAACCAGCGGGCGCACACCAAGTTTGACCTCCATTCCTTGGGAATCGAGGAGGATGGTCTAGGGGACCCCGGTTACGCCAAAACGGCAAGCAATTCGTTAATTGCAATCCCAGCCAGCACCAAGATCATCACACCGCTGGATCCAAGCTAAACCAAATTCTTCTACGAAGTTTCCCACGCGAGTCGGTGAGGACATGAAACAAATCCCGACAATTTCCAATCGCGCTCGATTAGCATTAGCGATTCGCTTTAGTGCTGGAAAATCAGTACTACAAGGAACGCGAACGCCTGATTGGTTCGGGGCTTGCACTTCAGCAGACTAATCGAGAAGTTCATGATCTCGCGTTCTCGAGCGCCGGGGGTTGAAGCATTTCGAGATATAGAATTAGCTAGCGGAAGTAGGGCTTCCAAATTTGCATCCGTACATGATGTAACGCCTTGCACAATCCATCATGCACTGTAATTCAAGTTGTAGAAGTCAGCCTCTTGCAACTCCTTGCCCCCAAGGTCAAATTTGTTCTGGCCTAAAGCGCGCTAGCCTTCCAATACCGCTTTGCAAATTGTTTCCGCGTTCGAAAATTCGAAGATCGATTCCGGTGCCAACGAGATTCCGGTGCCATGCAGTTTGTAGTGCGAACCAGATGGTATACTGTCGCTCTTAGCGTTAGACGCGGAATTTGGGGGCAACCCCCAAGCCGATTACCAAAGTAAGTCTTGAGTGCAAACCATTGAAAAATCCTGTCAATCGAATTGAAGTCGACGATCCTCGAATGATTGCAGGAACAGCTGTTTGGGTTGTTGGAGCAGTTGCTTGTTTTCTGGACTTAATGATCAACTATTCAAGCGAGCGACCAAGCTCGCGAATCGCATTGCTGGTAACCGGCTTGACGCTGTTGGCTTTGATTCCGATCTATCGAAGAACTCGAAATAAAGAAGCTCTATTGGGCATTGGTGCAGGCATAGCACTGCTATGGTCCCTTGCTCCCTTCGTGATGACAGGCAACGTCTACTACTTGTCGCTTGGTATCAGCCTGCCCATCGCCGCAACCATTTGCGGCAGCGTGCGGCTAGGTATTGTTTCAGGGTGCGTATTTATAGTTGCTGGCTTAGGAGCTGCAGTCGCTTTGGAACAAAAATGGCTTATCCCTAGTTACTCAAGCGAAGAACTACTGCGGGGTTATGTTTCCGAGGGTGTCGCAGTCATGATTGTCATGCTCCTTGCCTGGGGGGCTGGCATTTGGGTGGAGCTTAAAGTTCGGAAATCCGAGGCAAACAGGAGCGAGATCGAAGTTTCGTTGCAGAAGCAATTGGAGGGTCTAAAAATATTAGCCGATACAACAGAACAGCTGCTAACGACGGACGTGCAACCGGAGGGATGGCTAGGGCTTCTGAATCGCTTTGCCAAGCATTTAGACTGCGACATCATAACGAATTATCATTTTATAGACGATAAGCTTCATTTGTGTGCATCTACCGGCTTGTCTGCCCAAGTGCAAGCGGAGTGCCGCGAAATCACTCTGGGTGAGAAGGTTTGTGGTCAATGCGCTCAATCGCGGAAGTCGATCTATTTGAGCGGCGATGATCTAGTATCGAACGAACAAGGTGCTGCACTATTTCGATTGGGCATCAAGACCTTGGTTGCTGTACCGTTGCTGTATGGTAAACAACTGGTGGGTACGTTGGCTTTTGGATCGACCCTTAGGAATTCGCTTACCATCGAGGAAGTTGATTTCGCAAAAATGGTCGGGCAATTTGTAGCTTCGATTCGCGGCAGAGAGCAAGCCAACGCGGCAAAGAATGAGGCGACGAAGAGGCTTGAGAAGCTAGCGAGTCGCTTGCCGGGCGCCGTTTACCAATTTCGCCTACGCCCGGATGGAACTTTTTGTTTCCCTTATGCCAGCGAACGTATGTTTGAAATCCACGGAGTCCACCCAGAGGAAATCGTCGAGGATGGCTCCAAGGTGCTCGAGTTTCATCACCCAGATGACTCAGCCTTATTGATGGAGAAGATTCGCCTGGCATCCAAAGAGGTGGGTCCCTTTTTGCACGAATTTCGATTGCGATTTGGCAATGGCATCATCCGATGGATTTCTATCGATTGCATTCCCGAACTTGAGGGTGATGGTTCAATACTTTTTCATGGTTACGCTGCAGACGTTACAAATCGTATTCATGCTCAACAAAGCCTTTTGGCGGCTCACGCAGCGGCAGAGTACGCGAATCGGGCCAAAACCGAATTTCTTGCCAACATGAGTCACGAAATTCGTACCCCGATGACCGCCATTCTTGGATATGCGGACATCTTAGCCGAAGAATCTACCGATGCCCTATCGGAAGTCTCCAAGACCGAGTGCATCGAAACGATCAAGCGAAATGGCCAACACCTGTTGTCGATCATCAACGATATTTTGGACATTTCTAAAATCGAAGCTGACAAGTTGATCGTAGAGCAAATCGCCGTCTCGCCTCTCGAGATCGCGCAAGACGTGCTGGAGCTTATGAAGTTGAAGGCTCAGACGAAAGGTTTGGTGCTGAGAATGGAAGCAGCAACGCCGGTACCAAAATCCATTCAGACGGATCCGACTCGGCTGCGGCAAATTCTTGTAAATCTGATTGGCAATTCAATCAAATTTACCGAATCGGGTAGCGTCATTCTATCGATCCATGTCGATCGCGAAAATCGATCCCAGCTTTGTTTTGATGTTATTGATACCGGAATTGGAATCGATTCGGAGCAAATCGCCAAATTGTTTCGCCCGTTTGAGCAGGCGGACGCTTCCACTACTCGCAAGTTCGGTGGAACGGGTCTTGGCTTACGGATCAGCAAACGACTTGCCCAGATCCTGGGTGGCGACATTTATGTCACTTCAGAACCGGGCTCGGGGAGTATCTTCTCGTTAACGATCGCGACTGGCGACCAGGC
>CAITIF010000454.1 GCA_903892365.1 uncultured Pirellula sp.
GGTCGTGCCAGAAGCCACCAACGAATGAAAGCCTGAAATCGCTCCACACATGATGCAGATAAAGACGAACGGAAATATGGCACCCGAGAACAACGGACCGCCCCCCTCCGCAAAGAACTCATTCACCGCAGGTGCTTCCATCTTGGGATTGGCAATGAGAACCCCAAGCATCAAAACCAGGATGGTGCCAATCTTTAAGAAGCTTGAGATGTAATCGCGAGGGCAAAGCAACAACCACACCGGTAAGACAGAGGCGATGAATCCATAAATGCAAATCGCAAAAATGATCCCGGTTCGCGACAACGAGAAATAAGGTTCCAGAATCGATCCTGGAATCCAGTTCCCTGCTATGGTTGCTCCCACTACCCCCACTGCCCCTAATAAAGAAGCCTCGCCGATCCTTCCTTTTCGAAACCGATACATGTACAACCCAACCAACAGGGCGATCGGGATTGTGCAAAAAATGGTGAAGGTACCCCAGGAACTCCCAGGAATCATCTCGATGGAGTTAGGTTCGATAGTCAGTTCGCCTTCTGTTTGATTCCATTTCGAGTTGCCTGGGACAAGAAGCGTAAACCCCTCGCTTCGAGTGTACGTGCCCGTCTTGTAGATCATTTTCGCACCTTCGGGCACGCGAAGAAGAACACCGGTTTCTGTCGGCTCGGCCTGTAATGATCCCGTGTACTGGATTTTAGAATCGGGAACCAATTTGATGGTTTCCCCGCCCAAGGCTTTGACGACGATCACCCCAAGTCCTGACAAAGCAATGATGACAATGAATAGGATGGCAACCGATGCAACCATTCCGACCCACGGGCCCAGCAAGTGCTTTGCCATTTCAGCAAGCGACTTTCCTTCATGACGCACACTCGCACTCAAAACTAGAAAATCTTGAACTGCACCCGCCAAGCAAACTCCGATCACCAACCAGATTAAACCAGGCATGTAACCAAACTGCACAGCCAGCACGGGTCCGATAAGCGGCCCTGCTCCCGAAATTGCGGCAAAGTGATGGCCAAAGAGAATCCAACGATTCGTTGGATGATAATTCTGTCCATCATCAAAACGGACCGCGGGCGTTTGCTTTTCAGCGTCCACGCACGCGACCCTCGCGGCCAAAAACGCACTGTAAAAGCGATAGGCCACCGCCATCAAGGCTAAGACCCCTAACAACAACGGCATCGCATACATGATAAGGACAATTAATCGTGGAGAGGTGGGATTAAAGAAACTTTGCAGGGCGCTTGCTGCAACAGTTGGGCGCGGTTAATGTATGCAGCGTTAGATCGATATTAGCTTAGCATCAAACTCCTTGAGTCGGATAGCTCTACGGGCAAATTGAAATGGGTTGGAACGAAAGGTTCCTGTCGTGTTTCATTTAGAACGTGCACAACGAGTACATCGGATTGAAGGTCATGAGGCATCGCACTGGTCTGTTTGGGTAGACGGGCTATTGGGATGAGGATGGATGCTAGCTGAACGACGGGCAGCAGGCGTGTATGCGTCCGTTGATTTTGGAGCGGCTTGCTGCTCGGAATAGCGATCCCATTTATTTTAGTTACTTCAGTAGCGAGAGATGAATCTGAATGTCTTCAGACAAGAAATTTAAGCTCGAGTA
>CAITIF010000455.1 GCA_903892365.1 uncultured Pirellula sp.
GAGCGACGAGTTGCAGAAAAAGCTATCGATCAATGGAAAGTTATTGAGCGACTAAGTCATTTGTTTTTTGACGACAACCAAGTCGCCATGAAGCTGCATGCCGTCTTGAAGTGATGACCTTACGGCGGACCGTTAATCAGAGGCGAAAGCCGCGGCATGTGCCCACGGCTTCCTCGACCCCCAGTAAGCGATGCCAATCAGAAAGGTGCATCGGCTCCATCGTCTGCCGCGGCCTGGGAAAACGCATCGTTGAGATCATCTTCACCCATACCACCATTGCCTTCACCGACTCGATTGAATCCCATCGCTTCAGCGCTCAAAAAATATTTGACTTCGCTGTTGGGGTCTTTCTGCCACTTGCGACCGCTGAGCCGATACGTAACATCCACCTCGTCGCCTAGCTTCATACCATCGACGGCATCGCACGCATCGTTGGTAAATTCGACGGGGATATAATTGGCGAATCGACCATTTTGTTGCTCAAGAACGACGAGCCGCTTGCGAAATCCCTTTTGCCCAAAGGACTTGGTTTCTTCAATGACATGTACCGTGCCGCGAATCTTTGAGTTAGACATAATGAAGCGAAAGGTTGAAGTGAGGAAATAGCCGAGTCAGGCTAAGCTGAGAACCATGTTGAACCCCCGATTGTATCGAACTCCAGTTCCGTCGGGCAGCCAATCCTGGAGAAATTTCTAACCTGATTACGCCCGCTGAAATTCGCAAGAAAACCAGCTCCAAACGGGGCCACCCTCGTTTTAAACAGTGCTCGTTTTAAACAGTGCATATTGAGTGAAGATGAGCAAGCGGCAGCGAACGAGATGATCAAGGTGCATCCATCAGATCCTAAAGTGGTTATTAATCTGATCAGCGAAAAACTTGGCAAGTCGATCAGCCACGATACGCTTCGACGCATTTTAAGGAAAGCCGGGATGCGTTGGAAACGCTTCCGAAAATCGATCAAAAACCGTCGTGATCCCGTAGCCTTTCAGGCTGCGCGAGATGAACTTGCGAGGCTTTGTGATAATCCATAAATCAATGTCGCCTCTTTAGACGAATCCACTGTTTCGCGAATCGCTGTCGTGCCCTATGAATAGCTACCAGCGGTCGAACTATCGGAAATCGAACTTTCTGGTAAGCGGAATAGCATCCACGTATTGGCAATCGAAAATGGATCTTGCAAGACAACATCGTACTTCCATCAAGGTTCAATCAGTGGCGGAACAATCGTCGCCTTAATAGATGACTCCGCAATTCACATACCAAAGCCCAAGTTCTTGGTTCTGGAGATTGCATCGCCGCATACTTGCAAAGAAGTCCTCGCCCATCAACAAAAATGGGATGAACTTGGTTTGGTTCTCTATCCATTGCCTCCCTACTCACCGGAACTAAATGCAATGGAACACTTATGGAAGTCTGTTAGACACACCGAATTGACATCAGTCGCTTGGAAAAGCCCCCCTTCGCTTCTGCGAACCTTAATTAATATCTTTCGTGGCCTGGGCCGCACGGTGCTCATGCCATCACTGGCGAACTGTTAAACCAATTAATTCGTAGGGGCGTGCTTACAACCCTTGAATTCTGTGATAAAATGCGTCGGTAACTCTTCCGTTTGTTGGAATAAAGTGCCACTAGGGATATTCATCGATATCGGGGGCGTAGCATGAAGGGAATTGTCTTTACAGAATTTTTGGAGATGGTTGAGGACAAGTTTTCGACCGATTTGGCGGATCGGATCATCGAAACCGCAAATCCTGAATCGGGCGGAGCCTACACTTCCGTGGGCACCTACGACCACAAAGAACTGGTATCCATGGTCGTCGCCCTATCTCAAGAAACCGGGATCACCGTCCCCAATTTGCTGCATAACTTTGGAAGGCACCTATTCGGTAAGTTCTTAAGGTCTTTTCCGAGTTTCTTCGAGGGAACTGCAGACGCCTTCGAGCTTTTGGAAAGGGTTGACAGCCATATTCACATTGAAGTTCGCAAGCTTTATCCTGATGCCGAACTGCCAAAGTTTGATACCAGGAGAATTGGGCCGAACGAATTTGAAATGATCTATTCGTCATCGCGTCACTTTCAAGACTTGGCAGGCGGTCTAA
Source organism: uncultured Pirellula sp. (assembly GCA_903892365.1). Taxonomy (GTDB): domain Bacteria; phylum Planctomycetota; class Planctomycetia; order Pirellulales; family Pirellulaceae; genus JBKCUI01. Next base: position 2,100 of record CAITIF010000455.1, read on the forward strand.
TCGACGCTTGCATCGATCACTATTCGGACAAGATCTCTGTGGAGCGTGTCCCTTGTGAAGGTGGATTTGTGTTTACCATGCGAAAAAACTGAATCAGAGCCTTTCGTAAATGAGTGAATTAGAACGAGCACTACGTCGGGCTGACCGTGAGCGACTTGCTAGAAAGCAGGCCGAAGCCTTGCTTGAGCAAAAATCCTTGGAACTCTATCAGACGAATGTCAACCTTACAAAGGCTCGTGACGAACTCGAAGCTCGCGTCGTCCAACGAACTCAGGAATTAAACATCGCTCTGCAAGCGGCTGAAGCATCGAATCGAATTAAAGGCGAGTTCTTGGCGAACATGAGTCACGAACTACGTACGCCGATGACGGCGATTCTAGGTTACTCCGAGCTTTTGCTA
>CAITIF010000456.1 GCA_903892365.1 uncultured Pirellula sp.
CAACGGGCAAGAAGTGGTCCCACCCGTTCCAATTGGTCGTGAAAAGTAATGTGATAAATGTCGCCCGGTAAAATGGCTCGCGAAGCCAAAACCATACATCCACCGTTGGAGATGTCTGCCGTGACGGCCTCGACACCATAGGTGTGACGCTGGCTGGGGTTCGCAGGGCGAAACATCAGCTTGGACCGTATCTCCACACGTTCACTAGACCGCTGAGCCAAAATGGCTCGATCGGTACACTTTTCCAGCTCGTTGAATGCTTCGAGCGAGTCCGACAACTTGAACAGGTCGTCGTCTACTTCTGTAAACATGGATTGCCCTAATCCAAAAAGGTACGCGTGAATACTCCAAGGTGAGTGCAGAAAAGTAGGTCAAGGTTGCCGTGTTGCAAATCGTCTTCATTGAAAAATGCATTTTCTGATGCACCAGGCCGAGAATCAAAACCGCCAGGCGTCCCGCACACCTGTCCAAGATCAGCATTCACCAAACGCAAACTACCTAGCTGCTTCTAGGCTAGGTGGCATAATCGCTACAATCTGCAATTGAAACGGCAAGTTACAGAATGAATTCCAGTACTACGGCCGCTATGGAGTTGAGGAGCATTACTTGCTCGCTCCCATTCGATCCAGCTGGGTCGGCTAGCTCCGTAAAGGTAGTGACTTGGAAACCAGCGAATCCATGAATAGCTCTGCCTGGGTTGAAAAAGCAGTCAGCTTCTAGCGACGCTTCGTTGGCTAATTGCTGTCATATTGTTAAAAGCTACGAGCGACCTCATGTCGATCTGGCCGAACAAAGTCATACCATTGAAAGCCTTGCGGCAGCGATTCCATCGCGGCAAACTCTAGATGCACGATTCGTCGATGCCGATATGTGCCTTCGAACGAAGCGCTACTTGCATGACTGATCAACGGTCGCATTGCCAAAACGTCACCCACAGCGGCATATATGGTTGACGCTTGATCCAAGCCAATTCCATTACTTTCACTTGAAACGTGTGAGCCTGGGATGACACGAAGCGGACCATTTTCATCCGTGACTTCATCAAGATGAATCCGCAAGGTCAACATCTGATGCAAAATTTCATCACTTGCTATCACATGGGGAATGCCCGCTTTGATTGTTGGCCTGGAAAAAGATTCCGACTTGCCTAAATTATTCTTTACAGCAATAGAAGTATCTTTGTGCCATGGTAAGCTCCAAGACCGCTCCGGTGGTTTGTCGAAGAATAAAGCCCGAACCAAGCCAAATTCTTTACCAAGTACATTTTGAAGAAACGCAAGCATGGGATCGGATTGCCAAACAGTTGAAACTTCGGGAATCGACTCAATCAAGTTTCTTGCGGCGTAAACGTGACCGTAGCTCGATCGGGCACGCACGGATTCCGAAGGATCTTCGAACGCTTCTGCAAAAACCAACAAGAGTCTTTGGACAACATTCAGTTCTATAGCTTGTGGAAGCATACAAAAGCCGTCGCGTTCAAGATTCCCAGTATCTGCTTGCATCGTTGATCTCTTATTCTTCCCCGTTCAATACTGAAAGATTATGGCCAGCCGGTTTTCGGTCCGCAAGGTTTCCGAGAAGGAAACATCGCTCACATCGTATCTAAGGCACCTTGGGATCAATTCGTTTGTTACAATGGACTCGTGATTGCCGGCAAGGCCAATGCAGCCTTCCATTTCCATTATCTTGAGGAGAGATCTCATGAACCGCTTGAGTCGCTTAGCATTTCTTTTAATTGCTCTATTTGCCCTGACGGTATCTGCACAAGACCCAGCTTCTGAAAGCAAGCCAGAGGATTCCTTTGCCTATGGCGAATACAACTCTTTGATCCAAGCTGCGAACTGGAGCGAAGCGGGAGCCATGCTAGACGCCGGTCTCAAGGAATCCCCCAATTCACCCAAGCTCCTTTCGCTTAGCCTGCAACTTGCGAATCGCACCATGCAAGCAGCTCCGGAAGCGGCTGAAAAACGCTTGATCGGTTTGGTTGAGTACTATCTTGGCTCTTCATCCATCTCCACGGCTGCTTCTCGCGACTTGGTGCAAGCAACCGATTTGCTAAGCATGGTCTTGATTCAACAAGACCGAGGTCCCGAAGCTCTGGATCTGATGACCAAAACGCTGAATGTAATCTCTGCGCAGGGAGATAGCCTTTTGAGCTCACGGAGAGAACTGGAAACAAGAATGGCCCGAAGCTTGCTTCAATTGAAACAGCCTGAAGAAGCTTTGAAATTGATGCAAGGCTCGATCGAAGATATTCAATCGCGACTCGCTTCAGGCAAAAGCGATTTGAACGACCTTGTTCGATCAACCAATATCTTCTCGAGCCTATTTCGAGACATTGCAGCAACAGATGTCGCTCAGTATCAGAAACTCGCCGAAGATCTCATCATGCAAAACCTAGAAGCCCAGCCAGATTCACTGACCGACCTCTCTGCTTATGTTTCTCTCAGGTCAGCACAAATCTCCGCCCTAACCTACTCCGATCCAGAACGCGGTATGGAAATGGCGAAAGAATTATCTGCCCGGATCGAAGCGTTTCCAACCTCAAGCGATGAATCCAAAATCAAGCAATTGGATTCGCTCAGCAAAAATGTCAACCGCATGTCTTCATCTCTGGAAGCAGCGTTAGCACGCGTACGGTTGGTCGGAACGGAGGCTCCCGAGTATGAAGCTCAATCGTTTGTGGGCATGGAACCCACAACCTTAGCCCAGCTTCGAGGCAAAGTTGTTTTGCTGGACTTCTGGGCCGTTTGGTGCGGTCCATGTATTGCCACCTTCCCTCATTTGAAAGAATGGAGCCACACCTACGGTGACAAAGGTTTCGTGATCCTTGGAATGACGTCCGATCAAGGTTTCGTTTGGGACGAAGGGAAAAAGCGAGCTGTGCGAGGTGAGGATGTTTCGCACGAACAAGAGCTTGAAATGCTTGAGTCTTTTCGGAACCATCACGAACTCACACATGGATTCGTCTTGACCCCCAAAGGCAGCAATTATAATAAGCAGCTTGCCGTCCAAGGCATTCCCCAAGCTGTCTTATTGGACCAACAAGGGGTGATCCGAATGATCAAAGTTGGCTCCGGCCCGCAAAATGCCAAAGCCCTTGAAGATGAGATCAAAAAGTTGTTAGGATTAACCGAACCAACGAATTGATTCTCGAGGATACGAACAAACGACCGTTAACTATAACCAAAACGAAGGGGCCGGTTGACGCGCCCTGACTCAGGACGCACGCATGCAAATTCAACAACTCGGAAATTCAGACCTGCAAATCACATCGGTCGGGATCGGAGCCTGGGCCATGGGGGGAGCTGGTTGGGCTTTCTCCTGGAGCCACCAAGACGACCAAGCTTCGATCGACGCCATCCATGCAGCCTTAGACGCAGGAATCAATTGGATCGACACGGCGGCTGTGTACGGACTTGGGCATTCTGAAGAGGTCGTTGCAAAGGCCCTTTCCACGTACAGCGGTAATAAGCCCTACGTGTTTACCAAGTGCGAACGGACTTGGAACGCCGATCGCCAAATTGTAAAGTCGCTAGAACCCGAATCTATTCGTCAAGAATGCGAGGACAGCCTACGTCGACTGAATGTTGACACGATCGATCTATATCAAATCCACTGGCCCGAACCGGACGAGGATATCGAAAAAGGCTGGACGACATTGCTGGATCTGAAACGTGAAGGAAAAATCCGGTGGGCTGGTGTGTCGAACTTCAATGCGGCCCAAATGGCACGTCTTCAAGCCATCGGACCGATTACCTCCTTGCAACCACCCTATTCGATGATTCGTCCCGAAGTCGAAGAATCGATTCTGCCGTATGCTCTTCAAGAAAAGATCGGCGTGATTGTGTACTCGCCCATGGGCTCTGGGCTCCTGAGCGGTTCAATGTCGCGTGAAAGGCTCGCGAGTTTAGCCGCAGATGATTGGCGACATCGCAGTTCGTACTTTCAAGAACCGTTGCTTACCAAGAATCTTCTTATCGCCGAAAAGCTACAACAAGTTGGCGATCGTTACGGCAAAAAAGCGGGCGAGATTGCCATTGCATTCACGTTGAGGCATCCGGCCGTAACGGGTGCGATCGTAGGCTTTCGCAATCCGACTCAGGTCAATGAGCTCCGTGGAGCGCTCGATTTTCACCTGCCTGACGAAGATTACCGCGAGCTAGTCGAGTTTCAAAAGCGTACATTAGCCTGATCCGATGAGCTTATCTGATCAAGTTAGGATTGAGGATATCCACGCTTAACACCCAGCCACAAGCGTACTAGCAACGCAAATCGGGTTCGATCTTGAAGTCGCAGATCAATGATCGTGGACACCATCCAGTGCGAACACTCTGAAACGCCATCACGGAGCAGTCGAGCACAAACGTTCTGCATTGGGATCTATACAAACACCTACTC
>CAITIF010000457.1 GCA_903892365.1 uncultured Pirellula sp.
ATTTTGGGCGGGAAGAGGCGTCGAAAAGAATGGTGTCTTTCATCTTTAGCTTTGGTTCGTTTGGGTCAACGGCAGGCAACGCGATGACATCGAATTCCAAGTCTAAACCGAACACGCGAATCGGGTGCTCTTGATGTGTTTCCGGATTGATCCATCGCGCGTTCTCAATGGCGACAGACGACACGGAAGCGACTCCATTAATGCCGTGCAAACGATCGAGAAACCGCCTGGGGAACGGTGCAGGCCTAAGAATCGTCTGAGTGCGAGCACTCAAGATGATCACATCGGCCTTTAAACTTTTTGGAACTTGCAGTGAGCTTTCGATGACAGCATCTTTCAAGCTCAGCACAGTCAGGATCATGGCCACGATGACGCTCACTCCGCAAAGCGCGACGATCATGCGAGTTCTGCCGTGGCTTAGCTGCGACCACCCGATTGCTACAAAGGAATTTCTGGAGAATATCATGGCTCATCAACCTGAATAATCACGGTGACCGCCGCATTGGAAAGGGATTGAACGACCAAGCAATCCTCCGACGTCAGATCGATGATCGCTTCAACGACTCGTGCATCCGCATCAGAAACAGGGTCGTTGTCGAAAACCGATTTACGTCCAACCAATGGTCGCACATGCGCAACAGTTCCTCGCAACTGTCGAGTATTGCTCTTGAGTGTTACGGATGCTGGCGCGCCAACGCGAAGCTTGACTGAGTCCGCTTCATAGACTTCAGCGATTACCTGCATCTGCCGCGTGTCGCCTAATTCAAGAATGCCAGATTCCCCGGGGCGCTCGCCATCTCGAACGTGAACTCGTAGAACGACGCCCTCCATGGTAGAAACGATTTCCGATATGGCGACATTTTGTTTCGCAATCGATACACGGCTGCGGGCGGATTGAAGTTCAGCGTGCAACACTCGCACGTCCTCTTCGCGAATTGATTTGAGAAGCTTCTGTTTGGCCTCCAATTCTTGGATCGAGAAGCTTGCTTGAGTCACGCGAAGCCCCGTAGCTTCTAGCTCCTCTTTGGATACAGAATTGCTCTTCGCGAGAATGTTGGCTCGTTCAAATTCCCTCCTTCGCTGTTCGCGCGATTCGATGGCTGAACTGAGAGATGCAGCCAATGCGTTGACTTCGTGTGGGTCTGGGCCAGCGCGGAGCTTATCAAGCTTCGATTGTGCAATACAGACCTGCGCTTCGGCTTGCTCGAGCTCCGCAATGCGAAGTTTGTGATCGTCGGAGTAAGCCAGTACTTGACCTTGAGTCACTCGCTCTCCTTCCTCGACAAGCAAACGGCCTACGCGTGAGAAGTTCGACGGAGCTGCCACATGTTGAATTCTGCCACGTGGCGCGATGGTCCCTAGGCCGCTTATGTGCGATGGACGGAGTGAAGCGACCGTTAATTCTGCGTCGCTCGTTCGGCTCATTCTCGTCGTCCATGCCAATGAACCGGCTGAACCCACGACCAGAGATAACACCATACCTATGCTTGTTATTTGCCAACTAACTTTCATGGTTCTGCTCCACAGCGGCATAGGAATTTAGGAAGACGTCTATGGCAGATGTGGTACGTTTCTTGATCTCGGATTCGCTCGGGACCATTTGCGAGATCACGATGGCCAAGAAGTCCATGCCAGCAAGTAATCCAAGCAATTGTTGTGCTGCAAGCAGAGGATTCTTGCAGCAAAGTCTTCCTGCCTTGGTTTCTGAATCCAAATAGTTTTGCAGAACTTGAGCAAGCTTCTGAGGACCTGCACTTAAAAGCGGCACTACAAGTTCGGGGTGCGTCATCGCCTCCACAATCGCAAACCGATGCATGCGAATTGCATCGGGGTGCAGCATGTTCATCAAGAATGACTTTGCGAAACCAGTCAAGTCGCGGCGTACGTTGCCAGTCGACTGGAGATTTGGTGAAAATTGGGTCAGGGCTTGCTGAGCCTGGTGTTGAGCAACAGCTTGTAGCAAACCGACTTTCGAACCGAAATGGCTATAAACGGTCGGCTTGGTGACTCCAGCCAAAGCGGCGACCTTCTCGAGATTGGCTTTATCAAACCCAACCTCGAGAAACACAGCTAAGGCCGCTTGAATGATTTTTTCG
>CAITIF010000458.1 GCA_903892365.1 uncultured Pirellula sp.
CGATCGGGGATACAGCATCTCGAAGTTCGTGCACAAATTGACCATAGTCAACACCTTCAAATGCTGCAACTCGCAAGCTGATTCGCCAAAGTTCTGAACCTGACTTTGCATCCACACGCAAAAATCCGGATTTTATCAGTTCGTCGCGTTTGCTCTCTAGTCCCTTGTTGTACAGCATCCTTTGAAGGTACTGGGATGTGCTTAGCCCCTTAGCGGGAAGGCTCGGTGCAAATGTGGCTGCAGAGATGCTGCGTCCTACAATGTTTGCCCCTTTTTCGCCGAATCGATTGGTGATTGCTTCCTGAATTTGGATGGTTGTCTCCATTCTTTCCAGGAACGTCAGTTTGGTTGGGTCATCGATGGCTGGGCGATCCGTAAGAGGTGCGTCGGTAGCCTCTTCCTCTGTCTTGGATTCGCCGCTCTTGGCAATGCTTTCTGGGTCAAACTGAATCACGATCTCCAGTGGAACCAACATTCCTAAGTTTTTCTCTAGCCATCGGTAATCTTGAAGAATCCTTGCGTTCGAATCGAAAAGCTCAAGAAGGTCGATGCTTGTTCTTGTCCGTGTTAAGCCGAAACCGATTGCAGCTGTTACCAAAACACTGCAAGTGGCAACACCGAAATGGTTACGAACGATGAAGCGAGCAACGACTCCCCAAAGGAGTTCCCCTTGAGACGGAGTGCTGGCACTCGCGTTGCGAGACTTCTCTGCTTCTTTCGCAGACTCTGGCGAGACAACCCATTTCCTGGCATAACGAATGATGTGGAGAGCAGAGGGTAGCAGCAAGTACAAAACCACCAAAAGAATCATAACCCCAGTCGCCGCGTACAAACCAAACTTCCTGATTGGTGTTAATTCGGATGCGCAAAGGGACAGCAACCCCAGTGCAGTTGTGGATGAGCAAAGAATAGCAGGCTTCAAAGAATGGATGACAGCTCGTTCCGTGGCCCCCGTCAGTCCACCCTCGCGAACCGCGTCTTTGTAATAATTAATGAAATGCACCGCCCCTGAAATACTCAGGACGTACACCAACGAAGGCATGGAGAGAACAATCGCGTCCACCGTTTCTCCAGTAGCCCAAATCATCGCCAGCGATGCGGCCGCGCTTGAAACGGAGCAGCCAAAAACGATCATCGTCAATACAACACTGCGAAGCGACCACCAAGCCAACCCCAAGCCAAGGAGCCCCGAAAAACCAGCCAGCCGAATAAGGGTTTTCTCCCCTTCTTCATCAATGGCAATGTTGTCTACAGGCGGCCCACCCAAGTGAAGCTTGTCTTCGTCGATTCCAACTCGGGCGATCAACCTTCGAAGAACTCCCGGCGGAATGTTGGGACGGAAAATCCGCATCTGACCGCGACCAAGAATGGGTTTCAACTTGGAAGTGGTTTCCGGATCAAGCGATACAATCACGCACGTTTGGCGTCCATCCGGCCCCAAGACCGAGCCCTTCAGGCGTTCAACTGCCGCCGAATAATCCATCGACCCCTGAGTCAATTGGTCCAATAACATGCGACCTGTTGAAACCGACTTGAAGAATTTCTTGGCCTCGACCGCATCCAGATCGTTTGGGTCCACCTCTTTCGGTGCTACCAATGCGGCTAACTTGGCAATACGAGGATCGTCGCCATCAGCCCCCAAGGCTGGATCTTCACCAAGTTTGCATCCATCCCAGCTGACCAAGATGAATTGGTCCGAAGGAAAGTTGGTTCGGAACCAAGTCAGTTCCTTGGTTTCAGGAAACGACTTGGGTAACCAATCCTCAACTTTATTGACGTTGCTTTGGATTGCTTTGCCAGCCCCAAAGAACGCGAAAGGAACGCAAGTTAGGCTAGCAATGAGGATAAGCCATCCCCATCGATCGTAAAATGTTTTTTTGTTGGCCTGCGGTTGTTGCACTCTACTATTGCCTTTCGACTTCTTTTGATGCTCGAATCCAAGCACCTTAAAATCTTCCGCAACGCTGAAACTAGCAGGAGTTTACTAAAAAAAACCATCAGCGACAGTTTCAAAATGACTTCGTCCCCAAAGAATCCGCACTGCGAGATTCAGAATAGACTAATCGGGCAAAACGTTCGCAACGCGACTCCCTTCGCGAAAAAAACGATTTTACCGTTCGGGAACTGCCAGGTTCCTTCCTCGTCATCGTCTTTTGAAGTGCCGCTTTCTAGGAAATCACGCTCGTTTTTCAAAAGTTGACGGTTTCCTCCCTTCACGGAAATCCTTTTACACAGCCAGAAA
>CAITIF010000459.1 GCA_903892365.1 uncultured Pirellula sp.
AAGAACGAACAAGGTGCTAGCGTTTTGTTTCGCGCTTTCACGATAGAGAGCGATGGGATTCACGTAGAATGAAACCTGAGGTCTTTCACCGGCGCTTCCGACGCATCGGCTCAAGATCGAGGTGAATTCGCGGTTGTCCGATAATGGTTTGTGATCGATCCCGCTCCCTTGCCATACTTGCGCTAAGGACTCCGCCTGATCGGGTGAGGACGCGAAGACAAGCACTCCGGAATCGACGAAGTAGCCGAACGCTCCGCGTCTTCCACCACTGAACATGGTGACCGTTATCTTTCCGATCTCTTTGGTCTTTTTCTCTGCACCTTGAGACTGCAGTCTTTCTTCCAGGCGTCCAACCATGATCTCCAAAGCAGGAAGCTCGTCACCGGCTTCAATGAGTCCGCAGAAAACGGGCTCTTTCTTGGTTGGGACCAAAGCGATTGCCAATTCGCCGTTCGGGATCGAGAGCAATTCGTCGAGATTGACCCCAACCACGTTTTGCATACCCTGGACCAGTTGGCTGAAGGTCGAATAGAACGTGCTGATCATCGGTTTCAGTTGCGGATCTTCGCCCAGGCGTCCCATGCTGGTTTGGGAAAGCTTGTCTTTGAGATCCCGCGTATCGTCAACACGAACGTACAGAAGAGTTTTCTCTGGAAACAGGCGTGGTGCCGATGGCCGTTGGCCCAAGGCCAAGGCTGGCAGCCAGCACGTCATGGTGGTGCCCAATGCAAAAAACGCAAGGCCCTTTAGCATCCGGGAAGTTGGGAGAAGGCTTGAACTATTCATGATGATGGGTTTCGTAGAACGGAATGGATGAGGTGCTTGTGATGCGTTGAAAGAGTTACTGCTAAAAGCTAGGCATTGGGCATTCGTTTTTCAGTGTGCGATCTTGGAACTTTGGATGATGTCTAGCTCCAGTCTTGAGCAGATTCTCTACCGAGTTCTACCATGGCAACGTATTGTTCATCGCAAAATCGATCGGTCATGCCAGCCAAGTAAATAGCGACGGTGTGCTCGATGCCGGATTCGTTCACCATCCGTTTGAATCGCTCCGGTAAACGTTGCGGGTAGGCTTTCAATAATCGAAACAGTTGGTTTAGCCTCGTTGCAGCGCGCGATCGAACTTCAATCAGACGCGGGTGGCGGTAAACCTGCTCAAATAAGAAAGCCTCCAGTTCTCGCTTGTCGGATTCCAATTCAGGCGACATTTGCAACTGGATTCCGACATCTTGGACGGACTTGCTGTCCAGTTCCGTTGCATCGGCCAGTTGTAATATTGCGTGCTGGATAAAATCACCCATCTGCAAGTCGATCAAGGAGTGTACCAGGATCTGTCGTCGGTGAGCCGTATTCCCTTGATCCATAGAGGAGAATCTCATGACTCGTTGGACCAACCCCAGTCCTTGCAGCTGATTCCATTGGAGCAGGCCAAGCTTCAGGGCGTCGTCCAAGTCGTGAGCGTCGTAGGCGATGCTATCGCAGGCGTCGACAACTTGGATTTCCAACATAGGAACTGTGCCACTGTTCTTGTCAGATCGAAATTGTTGACCTTCCAGCACTTCGTGAGTTAGGTTCAAGCCGGGGTAGGAAGTGTGTCGCTGTTCGATTCGGCTGACCAATTCCAGCGCAAATGCATTGTGAGAGAATCCGCCGTGATCTTTCACGCACGCATCCAGAACATCTTCACCGCAATGTCCAAATGGCGGATGGCCAATATCGTGGAGCAGCGCCATGGCCTCGATAAGATCTTCGTTGAGCCGCAGCGTGCGGCCAACCGTGCGAGCCAGCGACGCGACTTCATTGGTGTGAGTTAAACGCGTTCGGTGATAGTCGCCCATGTCCCCGGTAAAGACTTGCATCTTTCCGCTGAGGCGCCGAAAAGCAGCGCTATGCAAGACACGGTCGCGATCCCGTTGAAAGGGTCCGCGGTAGGGATGGGATTCTTCCTGAACCGCTCGACCTTCGGAGTGAATCGAGAACATCGCATAGGGGGCAAGCAGCAATCGTTCGCGAGCTTGCCAGGATAAGGAAGGCTCGATGCATCGCGTTGGCGGGTACGTTGGCAGTGTCATAGGCGGAACTTAAAAAATATATTTGAGCGGCAACTCCTTTTGCCGCTTCAGTTTAACGTCAACATGCCCAATATTTCGAGGTCAGTCTGTAAGTTTTCAACAAATCCAGCCTTCGAATTGTCATTTTTGAGCGGTGTAGGCACCACTTGCAATGGCGGCTAGACTTGCATCTAACGGACTCTAATCGATCTTTTGGTGCGGTTCGAGAGTCATTTCGAAGTGGAAGAAACGAGGGCATTGTGTCGGAAAACGAAGAATTACAAGAATCGGCTTTGGATCGTCGACCGCCCCTGCTTCGGGATCGCTCCTTCTGGGGAATCGCGTTGACTCAGTTTTTGGGTGCGTTTAACGACAATGTCTTCAAGCAGATTGTGCTGTTGCTTGCGTTGCCGGTGGCAGCCAACGCAATGGTTGCGGACGGAGCCCCTGCGGTTAATGCAATGCAGGCGAACGACGACATGCAAGGATGGGCGACTTTTGTTTTCTCCATTCCTTTTGTGGTCTTCAGTGGATTCGCAGGATACCTTTCCGATCGCTACAGCAAAACGCCCATCATTGTTTACGCCAAGGTGGCCGAGATCCTAGTTATGCTACTTGGACTGGCCGCGTTCTACTACTACGGCTCTTTGGGGATGTGGGGAACGTGGACGGTCCTGTTTTTGATGGCAACTCAAAGCGCTTTTTTTGGGCCAGGAAAATACGGGGTTTTGCCCGAGCTGTTTCGCACGGCCGACCTTCCTAAAGCGAATGGTCTGATTCTGATGTCCACTTTCTTAGCAATCATCTTTGGGGTGACGTTTGCGGGGAAGCTGATGACCTGGCTCGTGGGTGAGGACATGTCCAGCACAGACCAACTTTGGATCGGGTCGATGATCTGCATCGCGATCGCCATTTTCGGCACCTTGTCCTCATTGATGATCCGACTGACCGCACCAGCTCAGCCGAACGCGACCTTGACTGCAGATGCGTTTGGTTTGAATAAAGACATCATCCAATTGCTTCGCACGGACAAGCCACTTCTATCAGCCTTGTTGGTGTCATGTGTTTTCTGGATGGTGGCATCGATCGCCATGCCTGCCGTGAATCAAGCAGGACGTAACATGTTGCAATTGAGCATGGAAGAAACCAGCCTGTTGGTTGGGATGATTGCGGTCGGAATCATGGTGGGGGCGCCACTAGGTGGTTATCTTTGCCGAGTCATCCCCAGCCGTTCCGCCGTCACGCTTGGTTTGTGGGGTATTGTGCTCAGCCTATTTCTGCTTGGATTTTGGCAAGGGAACGCTCTATGGCTCAGCGCCAACATGACTCGATTGACTTTGATTGGTTTGGGGATATCGGCAGCCATCTATTCCATACCGCTACAAGTGTTTCTTCAAGATCGCCCGCCGACCGAGCTGAAAG
>CAITIF010000460.1 GCA_903892365.1 uncultured Pirellula sp.
ATCCCATGTCGATCAGGATGATTGGCTTGGGGATCATGCGTGGACAACCGGATAGGTTCATGCATCGCTTTGAAAGCAAAGCAAACCAGTAAAATCACTTGATCTTTTCTTCCCAGGAAGATCATTGCCCTTGCCATGTCAGTCACGGAGGTTCGGATGGCGACGATCGTAGCATCGAGCATCGACATTGTTGATGTATGGAACAAATACAAAGCGGATCCAAACAACGTCGATTTGAGAAACATTCTCATCGAACGCTACATGCCTCTCGTACGGTTCAATGGAGAACGCTTGCGAGCGAAGCTCCCTGAAGGTGTCGAGCTCGACGACTTGATCAGCGCAGGTATCTTCGGCTTGATGGATGCGATTGATGCATTCGATTTGAGCCGAGGTGTCAAGTTTGAGACATATTGTGTCCCACGGATTCGCGGGGCCATGTTGGATGAACTCCGCACCATGGACTGGGTCCCAAGACTCGTTCGCAGCAAAGCTAGCAAGCTGAACGAAGCGACCAAATTGCTCGAAGCGAAGTACGGCCGTGCTCCTTCGACGCACGAATTGTCGACCTACATGAGCATCTCCATCGACGAACTGGAGAAGATGAAGAGCGATGCCTCTGCAGTCGGCCTGGTTTCCTTGAATAAAAAATGGTACGAAACCGACAGCTACAAAGATGTGCGTGAAATCGACGTCTTAGAAGATAAACGCAGCGAAGACCCCACGCGCCGGGTCAACAAGAGCGACCTGATGCGATTGGTCACCAAAGGCCTGAACCGCAATGAGCGACTAATCATCATTCTTTATTACTACGAAGAATTGACGATGAAAGAAATCGGTGCGACGCTCGATCTCAGCGAAAGCCGCGTCAGCCAAATGCACACAAGTATCGTCCAACGACTGCAAGAGCAGCTAGGACGCCACCGTCCTGATTTCGGATCTTAACGAATCAAGCCAAGCTGATTTCATTGCGATTTGTCGGGACTAGCCCGACATTCGCTCCGGGGTATACAAGCTCAGCGAAATCCCCAACGGAACTCTTTTTCTGTCGACCGTTCCGCTTGCTTTCTAATTCGCCGTCAATGCTTTACGGAGTATCGGTTCGAACGCGTCAGCCTGGCGCATAAAGCCAAGGTCATTGGCATGCGATGCATCGGTCGCGCCTTCGGTATCATCGCCATACAATTTATCCCCTGGGATGTAATGCAAGTTGAGAACGCCGTCTTTTTGCAACTGGTCATAGGCGGCCCGTAAAGCTGCATGGTTGCTGGTGTGAAACTTCTTTTTCTCTGGCAAGATCCAATCGTTTGTGAATCGTCTGTCTTCAACCAAGACAATGGGCGTGTTCGATCGTACGGCTCGAATCTGTTGAACCAGTGGAATGCATTTGGCCGTGACTTCCGACGGACCCATGTTGGGTAAGCAATCGATCACGTAGGCAGCTGCATCGATTTGGGTCAAAAAGTCGCCGACCTCTTTATCCATTCTTCCATTGCCGGAAAATCCCAAGTTGACGACGGGCATATCCAACTTACGACCCAAGATACCGGTATGAACCATGCCTGGTCGACTGGCACAAGCACCGTGAGTGATGCTGGTTCCATAAAACACAATCGGCTTTTCTCTCGGAGCAAGCCCTTCGAACTTGCTTCCTTTCACAACTCCGAATCGCAAGAACTCCACTCCGTTGTACAACGGCAAATAGGCGGCATACTCGCGAAACCCTGCCGCGAGCCCACCAACGAGCTCTGTTTTAATCTCCTGGGATGTAGGCTTGGTGACCTGAACCCATTTCCACTTCCCCGCTTCGTCTCTCGCGTACAAATCAACTCCACTGACACCCGTTGCCGGCATGTGTGGCATCGCAAGATTGCTCTTCGAAAGCTTGTAATGGATATGAATCGCATTCGCGTCCGTTTTGAATCGGAAGACCATTCCCGCGCTGTCGCGGCTCAAGTTCCAAACGCTTGGGGTGACGGTGGATTCTGCCAAACTGGGCAACCGATCAAACCAACTCAGTCTTGACTGATCCGGAAGAATGCGCCCTTCAACGCCTACGGTGGTTACGTCGTGCCAATCTAATTCGACAGCAGCTTGTTCTTGCGAATGAATCGTAGGCGAAAGAAACGAAAGGAATGCCAAGACAGAAGCGATGAACTTCATGGTTTTGCAATGGTTCGGTGGAAGGGAAGGGCTAGCGGATGGTCGAGAGCCCCAAACCTTAAACGGTAGGAGATTCGATTGCAAGCAAATTCGAATCCCCAGGAGCCGAACGGTGCAGCCGAACAGCAGGAGCCGAAAGGAGCCGAACGGTGCCACCCACTGACTGAACTGCGCCCACCGGCAGGGGCTGCGAATTGCCCGTCAGGAAGATTGGATGGGTGGTACGGTTCAAATAGACCGGAAAATGCCTATCTTCTAGGGGCGAGCATTGGCACAGGCTGCCCTACAGCCAATAATGGAGATGTCGTTCAACGACTCAACCGAGAACAGCTCTCTTCGACAGAATGCAAGATGTCTCAAGCTTCCAATCCAGCTATCGTGAAGTCATCCAGCTCTTCGGCAGCGAACGCCACGATCAGCCGAGAAACACTGCTGAATTATTTGGTCCAAGCGTCCAAAACGATGCGACGCGTCGAACTTGGGGTTGGGATCGCTGGCTGGCTGTGCGTGGTGGTGGTGGTTCTTTTGCTTGCAATTCTGATCGATCATTGGCTTTGGCCGTTGAACATGTTCGCTCGATTTGCCGTTTTCTGTTCGCTCGCTGCATGGACTTTGTGGTGGGTCCCGCGCCGAATCCTTCCACTTTTGTTTCGTCCAATTCATCCGGAACACGCGGCACGCAAAATTGAATCTCAGTACCCCGAAATCAAGGAAAGCCTCATAAGCTGGCTCCAGTTGTCGACCAACTCCGAAAATGCCGCACCCAAAGGGGTTCTTGCGGTGATTGGCCGCTTCGCAGTTCGCAATTTAGGCGGACAAGACTCATCCAATATCATTGATTCCGCCAACCTGATTCGCCTTGCAGCATTGCTGTTCGGTTTCTTGCTCACAGGCTCGGTTTATCTTTTTGTTGCACCCAAAAGCGGCGTTACCTCGTTAACGCGAATGCTTATGCCTTGGGCCAACATTTCCCCCGCGGCCCGTGTCCGGATCGTGAGCGTCACGCCCGGTAATGCAACCATAACGCAGGGTACTAATCTACCGTTAGCAGTTACCCTTCGCGGAATGCACAAAGGGGATAGCGTCTTTGTCCGATACGACCTTTCGGATGGCCAACGTGTCGGCCAACGTCTCAAGCTGAATGAAGAACTGGAAGGTATCAATTACAAGCTTGATTTTGGAAAAAGCTTCGGAGGTATTCATCAACCTCTTCAATATTGGATCGAAGCTGGGGATGCGACCGAAGGCCCCTTCGACTTGCGAGTTCAAGTGGTTCCCATCGTCGCAATCGACCGGCTCGATTTCGAGTTCCCTGCCTACACCAAGCTGAAGCCCAAGTCGATCCAAAAGGATGGACTGATCGAAGCACCTGAAGGGACTCGGGTCAGTCTTTACGCGCATGCGAATCAACCGATGGCGAAATCGAGACTGGAGTTCAATCCAGTCATCAACAACGGAGTGTTCCATAGCGCGAGCGAGATTCTAGAGCTACAAACAAACGAAACGCAATTGACGGGGAAGTGGCTGCTGAATCTAGATAAAAAGAAATCGAATCCCACAGTAGGCACCTATCGCATCAAGGCAACGAATTCGCTTGGCGAATCCAACGGCGATCCCGTTATCTACAAAATGAAAGTGATCGGAGATCTACCTCCCAAAGTGAGTTTGCAAAGCGACTTGCCTTCGATCGTCGAGCTTTCTGTTCATGACTCATTAGAAATTGAAATGCGTGCAAGCGATCCAGACTACGGTTTGGTTTCGCTAGCTGCGACTGCAAAACTAGATAGCGATAACACGATCAAAGAAAAGAAAACTGTCTTTGAATCCAACGTGTTTGAGTCCACGAACGGGGCGACTGGCCAAATCGTCCGCGTCTTTACGTTCTCGCCCAAAGAACACAACTTGCAGGTCGGGGATCGAATCGAGTTTCGAGCGATAGGCAGTGACAATCGGCGCCAGCCAGGAACCGATGTGCCTGAACCCAATCAATCGAGCTCAACACCCATTTTGATTCGTATTGTGGACGGCCCTAAAGACACGAAAAATTCCCAAGAGGACAAGGAACAGCAAAAACCTGATTCCAGTGACGACAAGAAACAGAGCGCCAACTCCAAACCAAAATCCGAAGACAAGAAAGGCAAGAATCAAAACAACTCGAAGTCCTCGTCGTCCGACAAAAAACCACAAGACCAAAAGACCAAGGAAGACCCAAGCGACCAAAAATCGAATGGAAAGTCTGGCGAATCCGAAAACCAGGATTCGGAACCGCAAGAACCTAATTCGCAAGAGCAAGACAAGAATCAGGACAAGAATAGCCAATCAAAAAAGGATGGCCAATCGTCTAACAGCAAATCCGACAAGCAAGACAAAAGCAAAGACAATAAGAAGTCCTCGAAGGGCAATGAAGGTGGATCAGGTGGTGAAAGTTCCGACGAGGGCGAAGGCGATTCTCAAGGTTCAGGTTCGCAATCGAACAACGGAAACTCGAAGAAAAATTCCAAGTCCAGTTCTTCCAAGGGAAATCAGTCCACGAACGACGCGTCGGGTGCAGAAAGCGCTGATAGCGAGTCTGGTGAATCAGAAGATTCAAATTCCGCAGGCCAAACAAGTCAGACAACAAGCCGCTTAAAAAACAGTAGCAAACAAAACGCGAACAACGCAGAGCCCTCAACGGACAACGGAGAGTCCTCCAATCCAAACAAGGATCTTGAGCCACCTAAGCATGATGGCGAAACCTTTGAACGATTGCTGGATGAAATGCAGCGAAAAGAAGGTAAAGATAAAGTTTCGCAGGAACCTCAAGACGATAAACAATCAGACGATAAGCAATCAGACGGTAAGCAATCAGACGGTAAGCAGTCTGACGGTAAGCAGTCTGACGGTAAGCAGTCTGACGGTAAGCAGTCTGACGGTAAGCAGTCTGACAGTAAGCAATCCGACGGTAAGCAGTCTGACAGTAAGCAATCCGACGGTACGCAG
>CAITIF010000461.1 GCA_903892365.1 uncultured Pirellula sp.
GAACGATCTAGCGCATAACGTGTCCTCGCAATCCAAGTATCGAGTATCACAAGCGACCAGTTGGTTCTCAGGCTACCGATGTTGCGTCCCGCTACTGCGAAACTCAGAAGGAGTTTTTCCGGATTCGCGTTTGAAAGCGGCAGCCAGATATTCGGAGTATTCGAAGCCCGTTCGGATGGCTATTTCACCTATTGGGAGATCGGTTTCTCGCAACAACACTTTGACACGTTCCATCCGAATGCGAGCGATCTCTTGGTGGGGCGTGTGACCCACGATTTGGGAAAAGCGGTGCTCCAAGGCGCGACGCGAAAGAGGCACGTGATCAAGAATGTCTTTGACGCGAATGTTGGTCAGTGCATTCCTGCGAATGTAGCTGAGAGCAGCAGCGATTTGAACATCTTCGATCGCTAACGTATCCGTGGATTGACGGACTTGAATGCCAAGGGGTTGCGTGATGAGCGGCAGATCGGAAGCGATTGTTTCACCAGCCATCATTCGATCCAATTGCTCCGCCGCCTCGTACCCTGTTCGCTTCGTGTCTGGAATGATACTTGATAAACTTGGTTCGCTCAGCTCACAAATTAGGTGATCATTATCGACCCCAAGGACGGCAATTTCCTCTGGAACCGCAATGGCCAACTCGCGGCAAACATCGAGCACCTGTTGCGCCTGGAAATCGTAACAACCCATGATCGCAACGGGCCGGGGAAGTTGACGCAACCAAGTTGCCATGCGATTCTTTTCGTCATCCCATCGGAAACTAGGGTCGTAGCGATGGGTCACATGGTGTTCGAAAAACTGCCATTCCCGTTGGTGCGCCATTCGCCGAAAACATCCGCACCTTGCATTCGACCATGCAAAACCAGGATCTCCACAATAAGCCACGTTGCGAAAACCACGTTCTGCAAAATGTTCGATCGCCAACCGGGATATGGCTTCATCGTCGGTGTCGGCCCACGGGATGCCTTTCAAGTGCCGAGCTGCACTCAAATCGACTTTTGGAAACGGTAGCTTCTTGAGTTCGGCAGCGATGGTCCCTGTTTCGATTCGTGCAATAATGCCGTCTCCACGCCAAGTCTTGAGCCATAGCGGGGGGGCGGCTCCGCGTTCCTGCTCTCTTAAATGGATCGACCAGTTCGCGTGATGCTTCGCGTACGCAATAATCCCTTCCAACAGGCCGCGGCAGTAGCCATTCGAGGTTTCAATGAGAAGCGCAACAGACTTTCGTGACATAGGTAAAATATCTATGATCGAGTGCCAAAAGTCTACTTGAATTCAAAGAATGTTGCGAGAAAATACACAGTAAGTGGCATTTGCTGCCGCGCCCCGTCCCCTCCATGGTCTCCCCTTTGGGCTAAAGGGAAAGATCTTCCGAACCTACGAATTGATAAGGATGAATCCATCGTGAGTGCTTTTCCTGAAGTGTCTAAGATCAAGTACGAAGGACCCAAGTCGGACAATCCGCTCGCCTTCCGTTGGTACAATCCCGACGAAGTGGTGGCTGGAAAAACGATGAAGGACCATCTGCGTTTCACCGTGGTGTATTGGCACACCTTTCGCGGTTCAGGTAGCGATCCCTTTGGTGGCGGAACTATGCATCGCCCTTGGGAAGACGGGACCGATTCTGTTCAGAATGCTTGCAACCGGGCCAGAGTCGCCTTTGAATTCTTTGAAAAGCTCGACGCTCCGTTCTACGCGTTTCACGATCGAGATGTTGCACCGGAGGGGGCAACCTTGGCCGAGTCGAATGCAAACCTCGATGCTGTCGCCAAAGTCCTCAAAGAAGAGCAACAGCGAACTGGCGTGAAGCTGCTGTGGGGAACCGCGAACATGTTCAGCAATCCCCGGTTCATGCATGGGGCTGCAACAACATGCAACGTCGAAGTGTATGCCTATGCTGCGGCTCAAGTGAAGAAGGCCATGGAGGTTACGAAAGAGCTCGGCGGAGAGAACTATGTTTTCTGGGGCGGTCGTGAAGGGTATCAATGCCTTTACAACACCGACATGAAGCGAGAATTGGACCACTTGGGCCGATTCTTCCACATGGCTGTCGATTATGCAAAAGAGATTGGCTTCAAAGGACAGTTTCTTATCGAACCTAAACCCAAAGAGCCCACCAAGCATCAATATGACTCGGATGCCGCAGCCTGCTTGAACTTCCTGCGAACTTACGGACTGACCGACTACTTCAAGTTAAACATCGAGACCAACCACGCGACCTTGGCGGGGCATGAGATGATGCACGAACTGGAGTATGCGGGCATGCAAGGTGCACTCGGTTCGATCGATGCAAATACGGGTGATTTGTTGTTGGGCTGGGACACTGACCAGTTTGCAACCAATTATTACTTGACCACCCAAATCATGCTGGTACTTCTGAAGTATGGCTTATCGCCAGGCGGAGTTAACTTCGATGCCAAGGTGCGGCGTGAGAGCTTCGAACCAATCGATTTGTTTTACGCTCATATCGGTAGCATGGACGCATTCGCTCGCGGCTTAAAAGTAGCTGCATCCATCATCGAAGACGGTGCATTAAGTTCACTCTTATCGAAACGCTACAGCAGCTGGGACAGCGAACTCGGACGAAACATCGAGTCCGGAAAGTCCTCGTTCCGAGATCTCGAGGCATTCATTATGCCGAAGGGCGAAGCGGCACGTAATCAAAGCGGTCGCCAAGAATTGCTCGAGAACATTGTGAATCGTTACCTAGATCGGTAAGGTTTCTCCCAGGGTGCGATGCGCGACCCTGGGCATGGATGTGGTACCCCGTTGGGGTACGCAAGCATTCATCGCATCAAC
>CAITIF010000462.1 GCA_903892365.1 uncultured Pirellula sp.
AGCGAACAAAAGTCGGGGAAGCAACAGAACTTTCGTGTCGGTCCTATGAACAGCGTTCTGGGGCTGATTGGGTTCAGCGTGGTGGAAGCGGACCGAGTTCCCGTCCATTCTCAGATCGCCCGCAACGCGAACACGCGCAGCAATGCGAATCTAGCACAAGTTGGACCGGTTGGTACGAGTCGTCTTGATCGCCTTCCTCGCCCGAATCAACGCGGTCCTGCGATGACTCTTCCGTCAGACTCTTCGTTAGCATTCGATCCGGCCTATGGTCAAGCCAGCCAAAGCACTCAAGCCAGCCCAACCAATCAAGGGCCTTGGCAGGGGGGCGAGAGCACTTTCTCCAAGTGGTTGAATTCTCGCGATCCGATCTTTGGCCAGTCGCCTTACCCCGCAGGCTATCCTAGTCCTTACCCCGTCGGCAGTCCCAACAGCATTGCCTCTATGCCCCTCAATTACACCGGTACCTATCCGCCGGGACAAATGATGTCGCAAAACATGATGCCGCCATCGGTAGCATCTGCCCCAG
Source organism: uncultured Pirellula sp. (assembly GCA_903892365.1). Lineage (GTDB taxonomy): Bacteria > Planctomycetota > Planctomycetia > Pirellulales > Pirellulaceae > JBKCUI01. The sequence goes on from CAITIF010000462.1 coordinate 527, forward strand.
CGTCTTCTCCAACTTGGAATGACAATTCGTGGTACGGAATCAAATCCACCCAGCCAAGCAGCAACGGGATGTCCCGGGTTGCAACCGAGATGGATTCTTTCCGCGACGATGAGGAAGAAGAAAACACGCTTGACGAGTTTCGGACGCCCGAGATCCAATCGGCACTGGTAGAACTGACGCAACAAGTGGCTAGCCCGACCGAATCTTGGAACTTGAGTCCACTTCGCAATCAAGCGGCGGCCTGGGTCGAAAATGGACCAACGGCCATGGTTCGAGGCGAAGCTCGATTATTGATGGAACGTATTGAACGTTTTGAATCGCTGCGACAACGCACGTTGGGTATGGCTCAAGATACTTCTAGCATCGCCCAGCAAGCCACTCGCGACCAAGCGATGCGACTGGCTAACGCGGCAGCGCAGGGTACGGGTGTCATCACCGCCTCGGCGACACAACCGACAGGCATGCCAAATCAACCCGGGGTAGCTCCACCTACCGAAGGGGACGCATCTGGCTGGTTGGTCCAAGTTCACACGTCCAATCCTGGCCAGCCTCAGTTTGCTTTGACCGACGATGCAGGGAATGTCATAGCTTATGTCCAATCGACAGCCAGCTTGAACCTGCGTCGCTATCTGCAACAGCCTGTTACGATTCACGGAATCCGAGGCTACTTGCCAGGCCTGGCCGCAAAACAGATTGTTGCTGAACGCGTGGTCCGGGTTCGGTAGGTGCAACTATCATGGGCCATGGTCTTGCAAAGCAAATACGCATCGGAATTCATCGCAACTTGATCCGTTTCGGGATCGATATTCGAAAGAAACGAGCCGATCGGAAAATTTTAGAACAAGTTGTCTTTGCGGAACTATTGCGAGACAGCTCGATGCAGCGAATTCTATTCGTGGGTTGTGCATGGTATACCCTGCATTACCCGCGAATTTTCCAGGATCGAGAATTCACCACGATGGAACTGTGTCCCACCGAATCACGTTATGGCGCATCGCGGCATATCTGCGATACTTGCGAGAACATCGACGAGCATTTCGACGAAGGTGCGTTGGATGCAGTTGTCTTCAACGGCGTTTATGGCTTTGGCCTGAACACCATGGACGCTCTGCAACGGACTCACGCAGGGATCCATCGAGCCCTGCGTCCCCAAGGGTTGCTGGTTTATGGTTGGAACGACACTCCCGATCGAGCCCCTTTCCCGTTTGATCAACTTCGGGGCATGG
>CAITIF010000463.1 GCA_903892365.1 uncultured Pirellula sp.
ATATGTTGCCAAGTGTGATTCCGCCCACTGTTGAGCGTCGCAAGCATTTCCGGACTAGGGAATCCTTCGGGGTGCATTCCCTCGGTTGCATGACCTGAGGAACCGGCGCCAGTCGCCGCATTCTGCCGGCCTTCATCGCTCCATTCCACACGGTCAGGGACTCCTGAGGAATGGGAGGCAAGTAGCGCGGAAGCCGGGGATTCGTTGTCGGAGCGACTGGAAGAGTTCGAGGGGGAGGCCGAACTACCAAGCAATCCTTGCATGGATTCAAAGGCTTGGGAACGCTCTTGCGGTGACACGCTGCCCAGATTGACCATGGCGTGCCGGATCTGTTTGGCTTGAGTGGCGGGGAATTGGGCCAACAAACCCCGCGATGTTGCCGCATCGAGGCTCTGGAGCACGATGGCAACGTGCCGAATGCGTTGGTCTGATCCGTTTGACATAAGGGATGTGGAAATGGGCGAGTACGGCAAGATCTGGAAGCAACGTTGACTTGTACCGTTTTCGAGAGAATCGCGTCCAGAGCGGAATTTCTGGGCATTAGGGGTTTCGAAACGGTGTTCCCGGGCCGTATGCTATCCCTGAAATCGAAGGTTTACCCAGTTTACTAGCCTTGTTTCTAGCCTTGCCAAACGCACTATGTCGAAGAATTCAAAAATTCACGTTGTTGAAGCCGAGTCGGAAAAGTTCCCTTTCGTCTACCGATCACCGCTCAAATTCGCAAATCGGATCGTCAAAGATGTAACCGTTTTCAGAACAACGCTGACGCTCGAAGACAAGAATAAAAAGAAAACAGCCTTCGGCATGGGCGAGATGACCATGGGTACCGCCTGGGCTTGGCCAAGCAAGACTCTGTCTCCGGAACAAGTGCTTCGCACGGTCATCGGCTTAGCGGAACGTATTGTCCAGGCCGTGATCAAGCTTGAGCCCGATTACCATCCGATCGCTTTGGCTACTCAGTTGAAAGTGATTGCTAAGCAACAAGCGGTTGAACTCGCCGAAGCCATGAAGTTGCAAGAGCCGATTCCGGACTTGGCAATCGCATTGGCGATGTCCAGCACCGACATCGCCTTGCACGATGCCTTTGGTCGTCTCCATAACACCAATTGCTTCAATCTGTTGACGCCCGAGATCATTGGTTCCGACCTGTCCCCTTGGCTGGGCGAAGACTTTATTGGAAAGCACTTTAGCGATGCGATTCTTCCTCAACCCTCTTCTACGCTGAACCTATACCATCTCGTTGGATCGCTCGATCCGCTTTCCGCAGATGACCTCAATCGCAAGATCGGTGATGGCCTTCCTGAAACACTTGAAGAATGGATCAGCAAACAGCAACTATCGCATCTCAAAGTCAAGATTACAGGTCAAGATTTGGATGCCGACGTTGGCCGAGTGTTCGAGATTGACCGGATTGCCATGCGAGTTGCACCCACGCGCGACTGGTCTTACTCGATCGACTTCAACGAAGCGTGTGAGAATGAAGACTATGTGATTGATTTCTTGGAAAGACTCGATCGACTCTCCAAGGATTCCACTCAAAAACTGCATTACATTGAACAACCGATGCAGCGTAATTTGCGAGCTCGAAAAGAAGTCACCATGCATCGAGTCAGCCGACTCAAGCCCGTTGTCATTGATGAATCCCTAACC
>CAITIF010000464.1 GCA_903892365.1 uncultured Pirellula sp.
ATCCAAAAATTCGATCGATGGATCACGGCCAACCTCTTTCTTTGATGGATAGATTGTTAACGCAACTGTTGTCCGAAGATTTCATTCAATTGATGCTTAATGAATCCCGGATCTGCAGGATAGAAGCCTGCCTTCATGACGATCGACTGTCCGTCTCGACTGAGCAAATAGCGTAGAATGGATTCTCTTAACTTACCTTCGCTTGCTAATTGCGACTTGTCGAAAACAACCAGCAAGGGACGAATGATTGGATACTTGCCGGAAAGTACCATCTCCTCTGTGGCTTCGACCAATCGGCCTTGAACCAAGACTGGAACGCGTCGAACCATCGGATTCACATAATTCATGTCCGCGAAACCGACGCCATTCGGATCTTCGCCCACAGCCTTACAAACATCGGAATTGGATTCGCAGATTTTGTACGACGGCGCAGGTTTCGCTCCTGACAAAAGCACCCGGGTTATAAAAGTTTGAGAACCGCTAGCGGAGTCGCGTTCGTATGCCACAATCGGTTTATCAGAAAGCGGACCCGTAACACCCAAATCGCCCCAGCGGTTGGCTTTAGGTTTTCCGTCCTCGCCTGCCGCGAAAATTGCCTTCACAATTTCCGGCGATAAGTATTGCAGCGGATTGTCTTTGTGAACGTACATCGCCATGGCTTCCATGCCGATTGTCACTGCGATTGGTTCTTTGCAGTTTCCTGCTTGCAGTAGCTTTTGATCGGCTTCGTCCACAGGGCGACTAACACCAGCGACACTCAGCGGATTCTCAGCGAGTGCCTTCAATGCGACTTCCGAACCGTCAGCTTTGCCCTCAAATTCTACGGCAGGATGAAACTGCTTAAAGTTTTCTGCCCATTGGTGCCCCATGTCGCTCATGGTACGCGAGCCGTTGAGCTGGACTTTTCCGGCAAGTTTCTCCAAAGGTAAATAAGGCTCGAGCTGATCCAGCATTTGCATCAGCTGGAAATGCTTCTGGTGTATCACCTGTTGAGTTTGATCTATCGTGACGGCCGGAGAATTTGCCGACGGCGGAGCAGTAACTTGGCCATTCGTTCTATTCAAGCTGACGGACGTAATGCTAGCTAGCACCATTCCGAATACGGTTAAAAACCGAAACCGCGTCATTTGCTCACTCCCTTATCCATTGCACCTCTAAGTAACATCCTTAGAGAGAGAGTTTAACAAATTATGGCTCATCACACAGGGGGCGGGGGCTAAGGCATGATCTCCGCCTACGCCAAGATGTCATGGATAACCCTGCCCGCAACGTCGGTCAGACGATAATCTCGCCCCGTATGTCGGTACGTGAGTCGCTCATGATTCAGCCCCATCAAATGCAGGATTGTCGCATGGAAATCGTGCACATGGACTTCGTCTTTCGCCACATCAATTCCATATTCATCGGATTCGCCGTAGGTCATTCCAGGCTTCACGCCCCCCCCAGCCATCCAGGACGAAAACACCCAATGATGGTGTTCGCGTCCTGCAGCACCCGCTCCTGAATTGAAGGGAGTGCGTCCAAATTCCGTTGTCCACACGACCAACGTGTCTTCCAACATCCCGCGTCGTTTCAAGTCCTTCAGTAGGCCTGCAATAGGTTGATCGACATTCTTGGCAAGGGGAGCGTGAGTCATCATGTCACCATGCGCGTCCCAGTTCGAAGAGGACCCGACATCGATCAGTTCGATAAACCGGACCCCGTGTTCCGCCATGCGCCTAGCGACCAAGCATTGCCATGCAAATCCACTGGTACTGCCTCGCTCTAAGCCGTACATCGCAAGGGTTTGGTCATCTTCTTTTGATAAGTCAAATATTTCAGGCATCTCGGCCTGCATTCCAAATGCCGTTTCAAACGACTTCATTCGTGCAGCCAGCGCGGGATCATCGGCTCGCGCAACTAGATGCTCTTGATTCATACGCGCGATGGCCTCCAGTTCCAACTCTTGCAACCGAAGACTGGGTGCGCGTCGACCGATGTTTGCTACCGGCGTTGCGCCGGGCACAACCAAAGTACCTTGGTGCGATCCCGGTAGAAAGTCACTTCCCCAAACTTGACCACCTGCATACGGTGACTGTGGAGCAATCACCACGAACGATGGCAGATTGCGATTCACGGTTCCAAGTCCGTAACTTAACCATGATCCGATGCTAGGTCGGGCAAAAGTAAAGGAACCAGTATGGATACCCAGCGTGGCCTCATAATGATTGGTGTGATCGGATTTCATCGAACGTATCACACACAGATCATCGACGCACTGGGCCATGTGCGGGAACAACTCACTTACCTCGGTTCCGCATTGTCCATGAGGCTGGAATTTCCACTGAGGCGCTTTCAGGAACATATTAAAATCCCCTTTTCGCCCCTGAAACTCATTCACCGGGACCGTCTTCCCGGCGTCCGCTAACAGCTTCGGCTTCGGGTCAAACGAATCGACGTGCGATACACCACCGCTCATATACAAGAAAATAACCCGCTTGGCCTTTGCAGGAAAATGAGTTGGCTTGGGAGCAAGTGGATCCAATGATCTTGAATCTTCGGCTAGCAATTGTGACGCAATCCCTGGCAGTATCAACGAACCACCGATCATCGATCTCAACATACCACGACGACTGGGATCATAGCTTGGAATGAAATTCATTTTGATTTTACCCTTGAGACTATTAATCCAAGTACAGGAATTCGTTGCTTGCTAACAGAGTGCGAAGGAATGCAGCCAACGAGGCAACCTCTAGGTTATCTTTCGCGATCGATGAAAGTTCGGCACGGTAGGCGTCGAGAAACTTCGATGCATGACTTTGTTCCGAAGCTGTTGGCGATCGGCCGAATGCCATTGCATACGCCATTTCAATATTCAAAACTGGCGACTCTTGGCGACTCAAAATTCTGCGTGCCCAGGCTTCCGATTTGGAATAAACAAATGGGTCGTTCAAGAAATAAAGAGCTTGCGTCGGAACCGTCGTTCCCATGCGATCCGCAGTGGAGGCATTCGGGTCTGGGCCATCAAACAGCGCTAAGTAAGGATGCCGCTTCAATCGCTGAGTCATCAAGTAAACACTTCGCTTATTATGATCGTACACCGCATTGAAAGGCCCGTGCTGAGAGAAACCCCAGGTGATAGGGGAAGGAAAGGGATGTTCCTTACCTGTTTCACGATCCAGTTCGCCGCTCACCATGAGAATCGCATCGCGTATCTCTTCTGCCGATAGGCGTCGACGCGAAAAATGGGTGTACAGGTTGCGAACATCGGATTCGTTATTGGGACTCTTAGATGACTGTTGGTACGTTTCGCTCAGCATGATCATTCGATGCATCGACTTTACTGACCATCGCGCCCGAACAAACTCCGTAGCTAGGTAGTCAAGCAATTCGGGATGCGTTGGCGCCAATCCTCGCAATCCAAAATCGTTCGGCGTTTTGACCAAGCCCGTACCAAAATGGTATTGCCAAATTCGATTCACCATCACACGAGCTGTTAACGGATTATCGCTGCGAGTCAGCCAACGAGCGAGTTGCATGCGGCCACTTCCCGCTGTCTCTGGCGGCAAGGATTCTTGCCCAAGTACTTGAAGGAAACCACGTGGAACCGTATCGCCCGCTAGAGTTGGTTCACCCTGTAATTGAATTGGAACGCTGTGCGGTGTTCCCTCGGTCACGCCATACGCCATCTCAAAGGGCCCATCGACAAGAAGCTTATTCAGCTCCTCCATCTCCCCAGAGATTTTGGATCGAATGGCAGTCATCTTTTTCTTCAGGTCATTTGCACGCTCGATTTTTTCTGACACCCCCGTAACATTTGACAGTACGCCAGGCTGAGAATCATTGTCAAAACGGTTCGGCTGAATCTCATAGTTGTCGACATCGATCGCGGGACGCACACCTCCCAAGTGTCCGTAGCTGTCGATGAAGGAGTAGTCGATGGTACCGTCCCAACCCGATGCAAAATCACCCTCAAAAGAAAGGCTAGATTGTTCTGAACGAAGCACGCCTTGATAACGCTTTGATCTAAGATTGAGCGTTAATTGGATCTGGTTCCACGCACCGAGCGCGAGGTTCTGGAGGGGCTCTCGTGAATCGCCACTGCGATGAAAGAACTGCTTACCGTTGAAAAACAACTCGACAGCAGCTGAATTCCCTGGCCCGTGGCCAACATAAAAACGCCATGATCCGTCACTGCCGTTCGTCACGTCGGCGATACGCATGTCGAACGTTGCAAAAAGTTGCTCCGATGTTTCCAAAGTCCAAGACTTTGGCAGGGTCAAGCCAAAGCCATCGTACTCAGCTCGGTTGGGCATGTGAACGCCAAGCCCACCCAAAGGAAACACGTTCGTGAGCTCGCTTTGCGCGCGACTGGCTATGCGAACGACGCTGTTCGGTCCTGGATTCCAAGGCTTTTCAGGAGGTTGCCCATTCGTCTGTAGCTCGAAGTCGCCGCCCATTCCCACCAGCTCACTGAACTGGCGTTCTAGATCCACCAAATCGATCTTGTCTTGGTTCTGATCGTCGCGAGTTACGTCGACGGTCGCTGGCGAAATCGCATTGTCTTGAACTCCAAGATTGTCATATTCGATGGCGGGAGCTGCCAGTTCGGAATCACACTCAAGAACGACCCCATCGACCGCGATCGATGCGTTTGCTGCGGGGCTATCCGCAAAGACCACCTTGCGAGAGTTTCCGCTGGAAGTAAGCGTGCAAAAAACATCCTCCTTTACCCAATCCCATTGCAGCTGAAGATTGTGCCATTGGTTGGCTTCAATCTGGCCAATGATTTCCATTTTCTCACCGGACTGCAACGATACTGTCTCAGCACCAATATGAACCAATAAAGCAGGCCCGCGATCCAAAGATCCGATCCAAAATCGATGGACGCCCGTTGCCTTGGAGTTGGCTTCCACTCGGAAATCTAAATTGACGTAGACGGATGAGCAGGTGGTAGGAGTTCGGTGCGGGTAAACCGATTGAGCGATGCGATACTTGCCACCGTCCGCAGGGATGCTCGCCCCGACTTTGCCTCGAGCGTATAAATTCTTGAATGGGCTTTGTGCAGCGTTGGTGACAGCGATCTTACCTGCGTAAAGCCAAGGCGAGACAAGCACTCCGTTGCTTCCACCGGCAGCCGGAGCTTGCATTTCGAAGTCGCCATCCATGTCTTGCAAGGAGCGAAGAATAGCAGCAGGCGTCGGCTGCTTTCGATCCTCGAGCGAAGTCGCCAAGGTCGCAACGCGTTGATCAAAGGTCCGCCATTTGGGCGTTGCTTCGTCGGGCGGCAAAAGCGGAACCATGGAACGGGTTTTCTGCTTTTGTTCCGAGCCAGGAAAGGAGTATCGGCTGCTATCGAAGATACCGTAAAGCCCGTAGTAATCTTGCATAGAAACTGGATCGAACTTATGGTCGTGGCATCGAGCACAACCAAGGCTCAAACCCAAAACGGTTTGACCAAGGTTGTCGATTGTATCTTGAATGGTCAAATGATGATAGTTTTCGGAATCAAAGCCAAAGCGTCTCGAGATCGCAAGGTAACCCGTCGCCGTTACTTGTTCCGCGTAACGATCGCGGGGTGCAAGATCTGCAAGCACATCACCCGCGATCTGCTCTTGAATAAACTGGTCGTAGGGTTTGTCCGCATTGAAGGAATCGATGACATAATTGCGATAACGCCAAGCTGAGGGGACGGGGTAGTCGGCAGTCTCGCCGGCGGTGTCTGCATAGCGCACGACATCCAACCAATGGCGTCCCCAGCGACGACCATACTCTTGCGAAGCAAGTAAACGATCGACCACTTTCGCGAAGGCATCGTCGGACTGATCCTTCGCAAAGGCTTGGATCTCTTCTGTTGTTGGCGGCAGGCCTGTCAGGTCAAAGGTGGCTCGGCGAATCAATGCAATTTTATCCGCCTGAGGTGCATGCGAAGCACCCGCCGCACTTTGCGTCGTACGAACAAAAGCGTCGATCGCGTCCTTGGTAGAAGTTGTCCGTGGTGGATCTTGGGCCTCGATCGGCTTGAAGGCCCAATGTTCCGCACGTTCGAACGGAGCGACTGCAGCAGGCCAATACGCCCCTTCACGAATCCATTTTTCAAATGCAGCTAGTTGTTCGGGCCGAAGCGCTTTGTCGTTGTCAGGCGGCATCGCGGAAACGTCATCGTGCCGCTGAATCGCCTTCATGAGCAAGCTAGTTTCGGGTGAGCCAGGGACAATGGAGGGGCCAGAATCGCCCCCCGACAGCAGTGCTTCACGCGAGTCAACCCGCAATTCGCCCGACACTTTGGGGTCACCATGACAACCAAAACAAGTTGCAGCCAACACGGGCCGAATGTGGTTTTCAAATTCGTCGTCATGTTCGTCCGCGGAAACGCTGGGTAAGCTGCATGGCGAAATTCCAAGACAGAGCAAAACGATTCCCCAAAATGAGATCATTTCATAGATGATCAAAGACTCTTTGGTCGCTTCGAACGAAGGGGTTTCTAGCTTCAAAACCATGGACATCCACTTTTTTCTTTTGGTTGATACGTTTTCTACCCAAGAGGCTGAATCCCCCACTTTAGCCGCGGGCGCTAGCCGCGCTACGGATTCAATTCCG
>CAITIF010000465.1 GCA_903892365.1 uncultured Pirellula sp.
CCGTGGAGCACCCACGCCCATCGAGACCCATCGTGGAAATTTCCAAGAAAGTTTTCAACCAGGGTAAGCTTTCCTCGTTGGTCGTGTTTTCTTAGGTAGCCCAGGGGCATTCGCCTCTCTTTTACTCGTTTTGCTACTTGTCATGTTCCATTCACCTACCACCCGACATGCGCTGATCGCTCGATTGAAAGATCGACAGGATGCACTTGCCTGGGAAGAGTTTGTGGAACTGTATTCGCCGGTGATCGTGCGAATCGCCAAACAACGCGGGACTCAAGAACACGATGTTCAAGAAGTGCTTCAGGATGTCTTGCTAGCCATCGTCAAGGCGATCTCGAACTACGACCCGCGCCAGCAACAAGGGTCCTTTCGACGTTGGCTTATGACGATCGCCAAAAACAAAGCTCTCAATCGATTGACCCGAAAGCCCCTGGATGAAATCTTACGAGCCCCAGCCGCCGGGCTCGAAGAATGCGCTACGCCCTGCCTTGCCAGTATCTCGGAAGCGGAACTGGAGAAAGAATGGCAACATCAAGTTTTTGTGCTGGCTGCGGAAGAGGTTCGAAAACGCGTGCAACCGCAAACATGGACCGCGTTCTGGCGGACCGCGGTCGAAGATTGTGATCCCGAACTCGTGGCCAAAGAACTTGGCATGGAACTTGGAACCGTCTACGTCGCACGTAGCCGAACATTGGCAAAAATTCGTGCCTGGGTGGCAAACCAAAGCAACCGATGGGAAATAAAATCATGATTGCACCCAAGAATCGAATTCACGAATGCTCGTCTTGCGACGATATCCTGCTACAAAGACTTATTCAGGATGAAATTACCGGACAAGAACTTCAAGACCTTACGCTTCACTTAAACCAATGCACCGCCTGCCGAGACAAACTGGACATTGCGACCTGTTCGGATAACCAATGGCAAGAGTCTGCATCCGCAGTCCGAGCACAGTTGTCGGAACCTTCTCGCCACGACGCGGCGAATTCCATCGGACTTAATGGCGCAAGCACGGACCATGTGCATCAGTATTCGGGGTCGCTTGTCAGCTGGCTAAAGCCCTGTGACCATGACGCGAAGGCTCAAGGTTTTATCGGTATGTTGGAACCTTTTTTGGTTCGACGCGTGGTCGGCATGGGTGGGATGGGCGTCGTCTTAGAAGGCTGGGATCAACAACTGCATCGGCCGGTGGCTATCAAAGCCATGCACCCACATCTTGCCACCATCGCGATTGCTAGGCAACGCTTTATTCGTGAAGCGCGCGCCGCAGCCGTGGTGGTCCACCCCAACGTTGTCCCCATTCACAGCATTAACGAGCAATGCGATCCTCCCTATCTGGTGATGCCATTGATCGCCGGTGAATCCTTGCAGGCCCGTATTGATCGCTTGGGAGCCTTGGACGTTGGTTCCGCATTGCGAATCGCGAGTCAAATCGCGGACGGACTTGCCGCAGCCCATTCCCGTGGCTTGGTTCACCGCGATATCAAACCCGCAAACATCCTATTGGAATTTGGCACAGAACGG
>CAITIF010000466.1 GCA_903892365.1 uncultured Pirellula sp.
AGAAAAATGTCCCAAAAATGTCGCGCCACTATTTCTAATCTTGGGTAACAAACGACGCGGGTTATCGATGGCAATCTGAAGATGCTCCGGCGCTATCAAACTTGTCACCTCACAAGCCTGATCTTCATCGCGACAAAGAATCATGGCACCAAACTGATCTAACGCTGCCAAGGTCAGCTCACTTCGCTCCAACCGTCCCAGTTGTCGAACAATAGCTTGCTCGATGAGATCTACCATCGCTGCATCCCAGCTGACCAAGATACTCGCCCCAGGGGAATGCTCTGCCTGCGCCAGCATGTCAGAAGCTGCGTACTCTGGATTGGTGGTTGCGTCTGCGATCACGACGACTTCACTGGGGCCCGCAATCGAATCAATATCCACTTCGCCATAAACAAATCGTTTCGCCAGAGCGACGAACAAATTCCCAGGCCCCACAATTTTGTCGACGGGACGGATTTCATCAATTCCATATGCCAAGGCGGCTACCGCTTGAGCCCCCCCCACGGCGTACACTTCGCGAATTCCTAACTCATGACAAACGGCCAGCATGTCTGCGTTATAGGCCCCTAAAGCAGTCGGAGGAGCAACGATCGCAATTTCATTGACACCAGCACACAGGGCGGGAACTGCTGTCATCAAAACGGTAGAAGGATAAGCTGCCGCGCCGCCCGGAACACAAATGCCGACACGATTCAATGGTGTGTACCGCTGTTCTAAGGTTACCCCCGAGCTAGGATGAGTGACCACGTTCTGATGCAAGATCGCTTTTTGAAATCCGGCGATGTTCGCTCGAATCTGCCGAATGGTATCTAAAAATTCGGAAGAGGCCTTGGCATGCGACTCCTGAAGCATAGACAACGGAACGCGAAGATTGTCGGCAGACGAATTCGGATTGTCCAACGCTTGGGCATATTTCAAGACCGCAGCAGTTCCTCGCTGCTTGACATCATTGCAAATTCGATCCACCACCATCTGTGGCGATAATGGCTCACCAAAAACCTGGATCGTTAGCTGTGTTCCGCGTTCCGATACAACCGACCCATCCGGACTTAACTTCGTTCGAAGACCTGCAATATCTTCGGAAAAGGAAGGACTACTTGCGTCAAGGCGATCAATTTTTAGAAAGGTCATTTTTGGAGTGTTGTCCTTCACGAAGGAAGGACTTACTTGGATTGCAAATTAGCCGAATGAGGCCAACTGCTCTGGCGAGAAGTTAACATTGGAAGCAACCGACTGCACATCATCATGATCTTCTAGCTTTTCCAACAATTTCATCAAGGTGACCGCAGTCTCGGCATCGACTTCAACCGTCGAACTAGGCACTCGCGCAACCTCTTTCACCTCGATGGGAATCCCACGGGCTTCGATAGCCTCTACGACCGCAGAATAGAATTCCGTAGTGCAAGTCAAGTCAAATCGGTCGTCCACCTCGCTTACGTCATCGGCGCCGTTTTCGAGCGCAATTTCCATCAGTGTTTCTAGATCAACGGCAGATTGCTTGATGGATATCATACCTTTGCGTTCAAACAAGTAAGCCACACAATTGGTTGAGCCAAGCTTCCCACCATGGGTATCAAACAACTTTCGAACTTCGGGCGCTGTGCGGTTGCGATTATCAGTCATGATGTCGCACAAGACGGCTACACCACCAGGCCCGTACCCTTCGTAAAGGATCTCTTCAACGTCGCCACCTTCGATTTCCCCGGTCCCTTTTTTGATGGCCCGTTCGATATTGTCCTTCGGAAGCGAAACAGCTTTCGCATCAAGAATCGCAGTACGCAACCGAACATTGCCGCTCGGATCCCCACCACCAAGTTTTGCTGCAACGATGATGGCTTTGGAGAGCTTGCTCCACAGCTTGCTGCGTCTGCTGTCAACCAAGGCCTTACGGTGTTTGATGTTCGCCCATTGCGAATGTCCAGCCATGTTGTCTTGCTCCGCTTACCTTGGTTTCTTTTTGGTTATCTTGACGTTAGTTGCCTCTTTCGAACTAGCTTTGCTCGGACTTGGTTTTGCAGGCGTTGCTTTCGATTTGGGAGCATCAGGCTTCGCTGGCTTCTTGGCTTCAGTCGCTTTTTTAGCTTCGGGCTTGGGCTTGGGCTTGGGCTTAGCCGAACCAGCGTCGGCTACAGCTTTCGGAACCGACTTGCTATCACTCTTCTTGACTTCTTTTTCTTTACCCGTCGAGGCTTCTTTGCCGGCCGAATTCTTTGCGCCAGGCTTCAATTCCGACTTACTGGGCTCCGCTTTTTTGG
>CAITIF010000467.1 GCA_903892365.1 uncultured Pirellula sp.
CGGTAAGTTTTATTTTTTGTTCCAAGAATAACTGTACGGCAGCTTCGTTCGCGGCGTTCAATACAGCACCGCAAGAGCCTGATTTCTGGACAACTTCATAGCCAAGCTCTAAAGCTGGGTAACGTTCCAGGTCAGCCGGCTTCCAATCGAGTTGCATGGTTTGTGACCAATCCATGCATGGTATTGGGCCTGGCAACCTTTCGGGATAGGTCAAAGCATATTGAATGGGAAGCCGCATGTCTGGCGGACTCATTTGGGCAATGACGGATCCGTCGCAAAACTCAACCATGGAGTGAATGATGGATTGGGGATGCACAACCACGCAAATCTGATCCAAGGTTAAGTCAAAAAGCCACTTTGCTTCGATGACCTCTAAAGCCTTGTTCATCATGGTGGCTGAATCCACTGTTATCTTCCTTCCCATTTTCCATGTGGGATGCGAGAGTGCATTCTCGACCGTAGCGGTTGACAGTTGATCCAAAGGCCAGTCACGAAGCGGGCCACCGCTGGCTGTTAGAATCACGCGTTTCACATGTTTCGGATGAGAGCCGGCCTGTAAAGCTTGGAAAATGGCGCTGTGTTCGCTATCGACGGGCAGTATCTCGGCTCCGCTTTCACGGGCCGCTTGAATCATCAAGGCACCGGAAACCACCAAGGATTCTTTGTTCGCAAGAGCCAATCGCTTACCCGATCGAGCGGCAGCTAGTGCGCTATCTAGACCGGCGATGCCAACGATCGCTGCGACAACCGTGTCGACCTCCTGGCTTTCTATCAAATGAAGCAGGTTTTGGTGTGAATCGCTGCGACGGGTTACGCCATCATCGGCTTGGTTCTCTTGAGCCCATTTCTTCACTTCGTGGGAATCAGAATCCAGGGCAAACGCATATCGCGGCTTGAAGGCCGCCACTTGCTGCTCAAGCAGATCCAACTGTTTGGAGCAAGAAATACCAACCAGACGCAGAGAATCTGAGTGATGCGAAAGCACATCGAGGGCAGCCCGCCCGATACTTCCAGTCGAGCCAAGAATGGCAACGTTGCGGATTTGGCTCAACGAACTTGGCTCCAGTGGGAGTCCATCCCTGGGAGGTAAAATTGACAGAATCGCCGCATCCATCGCAAAGCGTTCCTGCGCTTACACTTAGTCCGGCGATTTTAGGAACAACCCGCAAAAACCTCAACCTCAAACACTGCCCAACCCGGCCGACTAGCGCATAATTGATTATCTTGCCGACTTGGCCAAAATTCAAAACTACGTTGACTGAGTCCGCTCTGCGTACTGTCCAACGATGAACCAAGTGATTTTCCTCGAAAAAAGAGCCGCCAAAAGCGAATGTCTGAACCTTCTAAGCCCGAAAAAAAGCCAGCTCCCAACAACAATCCGAACTCGGCTAATTCCTGGATGATTTACGCTGTTCTTGGGATTTTGATTTCGCTCAGTCTGTTCAGTATTGTCAATACATCGCTCACCCAGACCATTTCGTACCCCGATTTGATGGCATTGATTGCGAAAACGCGGTATGTCGAACCGAACTCCAAGGAATTGGCCCCAAACTTCGACGGAACCTTGATCGTTTCTAACGGAAACACGAAATATCAACTGAGCCGACTTCGGGATATCCGCGTCGACAATAAATCCATTTCGGGAAAAGTCGACGTTCAAAGTCTCTCTGAAGAGAAGCCAGGCCCGCTCCGACAGAACGTGAAATTCGAAACTATCAAGGATGACTCGAACGACACGACACGCCAAGTGCGTGAGAAGCTTGACGAAGCTAATATTTCGTGGGCTTTCGAACCTGGGCCGTCCATGTTGACACAAGCGATTTGGTTTTTCGTTCTTCCGATGCTCCTAGTTACGGCCGTGTTTATGTTTGTGATGCGAAAGATGGGTGGCCTTGGCTCTCCTATGCAGTTCGGTCGCTCGCGTGGGAAGCTGTATGCTAACGAGCAAGTCGGTATCACCTTCAATGATGTGGCAGGGATCGATGAAGCAGTTGAAGAGGTTCGTGAGATCGTCGACTTTCTTCGACATCCTGAAAAATATCAAAAGCTAGGTGGTCGTATTCCTCGCGGTGTCTTGTTGGTCGGGCCTCCGGGCACTGGCAAAACACTGCTGGCAAAAGCCATCGCGGGTGAAGCTGGAGTTCCGTTCTACTCCTTGTCGGGCTCGGACTTTGTCGAAATGTTTGTCGGCGTCGGCGCGGCTCGCGTTCGAGACATGTTTCAACAGGCTACTGCCAAAGCTCCAAGTATCATCTTCATCGATGAATTGGATGCGCTTGGGAAAAGCAGGGCGGGCAACATCCCTGGATCGCACGACGAACGTGAACAGACTCTCAACGCCCTGCTCGTTGAGATGGATGGTTTCGATGCGAACGCTGGGGTTATCGTCATGGCAGCCACCAACCGACCGGAAACCTTAGACCCTGCCCTGTTGCGAGCTGGCCGCTTTGACCGAAATGTATTGGTGGATCGACCTGATAAGCAAGGGCGCGAGGAGATACTCAAGGTCCACGTCAAGAATGTCAAACTTGGCTCGAATGTTGAGCTTCGCCAAGTCGCCGCAATCACACCTGGCTTCGTAGGCGCGGATCTAGCCAATTTAGTGAATGAAGCAGCGCTTCTGGCGGCTCGTAAGGGAAAGAATGATGTTGGGCAAGAAGAGTTCAACGATGGGGTTGAGCGGGTGACGGCCGGTCTCGAAAAGAAAAAACGCATCATGAGCGAAGACGAAAAACGCCGTGTTGCCTACCACGAAGCTGGGCACGCGCTCGTCGCCTTTTCTTTACCGAACACCGACCCAGTTCACAAAGTATCGATCATACCTCGCGGCATCGCAGCACTCGGGTACACCATGCAGCGACCTGAAGGGGACCGATATTTGATGACCCAGCCAGAACTCGAAGCGCAAATGCAAGTGCTCGTGGCTGGAACCATCACCGAGGAGATGGTGTTCCGCGACATCAGTACTGGAGCTCAGAATGACCTCGAGCGGACAACGAACATCGCCCGTGGCATGGTCATGGAGTACGGGATGAGCCGAATGGGCCGCGTCAATTATCGTGAAGGAAATCGTTCTCCTTTCTTGGCCGGAGGCTCCGGTGAATCTTTTGGTCGCGAGTACTCGGAGCAAACCGCTCGAGAGATCGACCAGGAAGTCAAAAGGCTGATCGACGAAGCAATTCAAAGAACGCGGGCCATCCTGAGCGAACGTCGGGGAGCGCTGGAAGCCTTAGCCCAACGCTTGATCGAAGTAGAAGTCGTCGACGCGGACGATTTGAAACGAATCATGGACGCTACTATCGGCGGACCACGAGTCGTTCCTGGAACGACGAACGTCGCACCGACCGGGGCTACCTCGAATACTTCGAATGCACCAACCAAGCTAGGCCAATCTGGCTCGTAATCATCGTGGCAGGAGACGTGGTACTCTCTCGTACTTGAACAAGGTGTTTCGAGGACGAGTACCAGTGCATTGAGTACCAGTGCGATGGACAGCCGAACTTGGTGGTTTCAATGCTAGTATTGACGCTAAAGTGAACCGTTCTCTCTAGCCGCTTATGCTGTTATCAGGCAATTGCCGCAAGCTACTTTGCCGGTCGGTCGACTCGACCAAACAAATGGCCACCCTTGTCGTCGTGCTTCCATGTGCCGGCATACTTTTTATCGTGGAATACAACGCGAGCGGAGAAAGTACCAAGACCCGGCAGTGGAACTGAGTCCATGACCATGACGGGAGTTCGGCCGACCCATTCCACATTGATCTCCACTGGGACTTCAATATCTTTGTCACCGTACTTGATGCGAGTAATTATTTCCCAAGCGTCGGAATCTTCGTCCACTCTCTTGGCTGATTTGATTTCGTACCTCTCTTCGTTGAGTTTATCCAGAGGCTGACCGTCGACTGTAAAGACGCCTGTGAGAACTGCACCGGACAGGTACTTCTCAAACTCTGCAATCTTCTGATTGGCTTGGAGTTGCCTGGCTTTGCCTGGTGCATCTTGCGCACCGCCAAGTTGAACGAACCCCCACAGGCAGATGACTAAACCGGAAACTAAAACACAGGATCGGACTATTTTGTTCATCACAAGACCTTCGCTTTCTTTTATGGAAATGGAAATAGTGGGAACTCAAATGTTTCTGAGGAATTGAACAGCGGTTCCAATCTCGTCGATTGGGTTTCTGGGGTTATCCTTCTCGACAATAAAGTATCCTGGAAAGCGAAACTCTTCGAGAGTTGCAACGATTTGAGGAAACTCCGCCAACCCCCTACCCAGTGGAACTTCGGTGCCACGTCCGCGAGATCGATCAGGCACCCCATCTTTTGCGTGAACCAACATAACGTGCCTGGCTATTTTTTCTAACTCAGCAAGGTCGTAACCATTCACCAGCAAATTGCCAGGATTCAGAGTGACGCCAACGCTTCCATCCGGCAGCGAATCAACCAAACCGCAAAGTCGGTCGAGCGGTTCCGCTCCCGTTTCACATGCTAGAAACGCACCTACATGCTGGCTGTAAACTCCCAAATCGGACAAAACGGTTCGCAATAGTTCGAAGTTGGGTGATTCTGCCGATTCTGGAATCTCTCCCACATGGTTCACAACGACGTTTGCACCCAAGTCATAGGCCATTTTCATGGCTTGTTTGGTCCCAGCGATTCTTCGATCCAGCTCTTCTTCGCATTCGTAGCCACGGCGCGTGGGGTAGCGAATCGCTGCAACCCGTATATTGAGATCTTCCAGTAATTTTCGAACTTGACGCAATGCGGTGCCGACAAGATCGGAAGGCTTAATGCCATACCTGGCATCAATTTCCACTGCTTCGACCCCTAGGGATGCCGCAGCATGCAAAGCTTGCTTAAACGGCAAATTGAATCCCGTTAGTTGAACGCCAATACGTAAACCAGGCAAAATGCGACCTCGAAAATTTGCGCCCACCACTCAGCAAACGAATGCAGCACAATCGACCGTGGTTGTTGCGAAAGTGGTTCAATACACTTGCTTCATTCTAGCGACCAGTTGGGTAACGTCTATCCACTCCAAGGAGGAGCAATTCGAGCATATTGAATCGGAAATCATCGCCAAATGGGACTTTGGTGCAAAAGAGGACTCGAAAAGGGATGGTTGGCCGGACGGTTGGTCCCGAAGCACCGGTCAAAGTTTTCCAAAATTCATCCCC
>CAITIF010000468.1 GCA_903892365.1 uncultured Pirellula sp.
CCGATTCCCATCTCACCAACAATAACGACCTTAGCCCCTCGCAAATACGACATCCTAGCCTCGTCCGCTCCAATCGACATGGCTTCGCGAAACTCATGCAATGTCATAGCCGGCTCGTTCAGTAAATTCTGAGTCCCAGCCGCAACCCTGCGCGAGGAAAGTTTAGGATGAACCACCTTGGGCGCGTTCAAAGATCCAACGTCAACCACGTGATAACCAATCCCAAACTCAGCAGCCAGCACCGAAGATGCTGCGTTGCCTGTTGCAATCTGTTCGATCATAAGCGACGTTATCGATGATGGCCACAGCGACACACCCGATTGAACCACCCCATGATCCGCAGCAAACACAACCAACTCCGCGGGGGCAACCACGGGATGAAGTGTTTGCTGAATCCAACAAAGTCGCTCAGCAAGCTCTTCCCAAACACCCAGCGATCCAGGCGGCTTGATGAGGCCATCGAAGTAACAACGGATGGAAAACGGATCAAGCATAGTTGGAACGGGGTATGAGAAAGGTAAAAAACGACTTTGAAACCAACCTTCGCATCACTTCCAGTGCCGATCTGCGAAGTTCATAAACTGTTGCCAGTCGAATGAAAGAATGTCATGGTTACCCGTGCGATTATGGTAGCCGATTCGATCGCCAACACTTGTATCGGCGACAGGCGGTGTTTCGGAAGGCAGCCCCTTAAAACCCAGCAGCTTGTAAACAGGTGTGGCGTACCAGCCGCTCAAGTATTCCCCTTTAGGATCAGCCCATAAATCTTTCGTCGCGCTGGAAATATAGACAGGACGCGGGGCAATACTTGCAATCAATGCATGTTGATCAAACGGCAATGCGGTTTCGTTCTGATTGTATTTTTTGAAATTGGGGCAAAACCAATGGGGGAAATACGTATTGATTCTCGCAACTGTCTCACCAAAATTGCGACGTTCTAGAGCGGCTCCGCCACAACCAGAGTTGTTTGATATCACGATCGAAAAACGATTGTCATTCGCCCCAGCCCACAAAGCCGTTTTACCCAATCGAGAATGGCCGATCGCAGCGATGCGTGTCGATTCAATTTCGGGAAGCTGAACCAAAACATCCAACAATCGCGACATCCCCCAAGCCCAACCGGCAATGGTACCCCATCGACTGGGATGCTCCGCTGACGCTTGGTGCTGGGGGAACAGTCCATGGACACCATTCTTAAATCCATCGTCAAAGTCCGGATCAATATCACCGTAGTATGCAGTCGCCACCGCGTAACCACGCTCGTTGATTTCTTGGATGGGCCAACGAGTATCTTGGGCCCCTCGCATTTGAGCCGTCGCGCGATGGTCGGTTATGCCGGTCTCCTTGGAATTGGCAACCCAGCTGGTTGGAATCCGAAGGGCAGGATCTTTGTCCACCGTATGGTTGCCTTGAAAGTTAAGTCCTAAGAAACAACCTTTAGCCGTTTTCACTTGGGCCGGACTAAACAAAACGAAATCTATGTTTAATTCACTTGCCTCTGTCGACAACGTCACCACCATCTGAGTTCGCTTGGTTTTTCCATCGAACATCCAACCTTGCTCTACGACTTTCCACGCGACATTGGCAGGCTGGCTCGGAGCGAATCCATATTCGTTCTCGCCAATCAATTCCAACAGATACTCCCGTTGCTTTGGCCAAGCGGTACGATCCGCAATCAAATGACCGTCGCGTCCCACTAAGGGGTCGGGCAACTGGCCCATGACGACTAAAGACTCATCTTCGTTTGCAGGTGGAACCTGCCCGTATATGGATGTACTCATCAAGAAAACCGATACGAAAGTGAGGACTAGACCGACTTGGCTTAAGGACGCAAGTCTTTGAAATCGAGGGAGGGAGAATGTCATGTTTCGAGTCCGAATAGGGTATAATGAAGTTTGGGAGTAGGCCAGCGAAACCGCGAGACTTAATATAACGCATGATTCTCCCATGGTAACGCTTGCCGTAAGGCGGGCCGATCCAGTTTTTACCAACCCACATACCGCACGTTCACGGCCCAATCGCGATCCCCATTTTTGCAGATGGGGCCGTTTTTGCTTAAACGACTGGATATCCATGAACTACGTAGAAGTGTACTCGGCTGGCCTGACGGATAAGGGGCTAGTTCGGCAAGATAATCAAGATCAATTCTTGGTTACAGAATTAACACGTAGCATGGTGGTCCGATCGGGATCATTAGATGTAGCGGACGCTTCGCGATTGTTTGGCGGTCCTCTGGGGTATCTGTTTTTCGTCGCTGATGGGATGGGAGGCCACAAAGGGGGTAGCGAGGCAAGTCGATTGGCCATCCAGTTTTTTGTCAATGCCGTCCTAAATAGCTCCCAATGGCTTGTTCGGATCGGATCGGACAACGAAGCTGCATTCGTCGACGAAATTCGCCAATTGATCGGGAATGCGCACCGAACCATTCAATCCAAGTCGGAGGGGGATACTCTATTGGAGGGAATGGGTACAACGCTGACTCTTGCCTATGTGGCATGGCCTAAGCTATTTGTGGTGCACGCCGGGGACACGCGATGTTATTTGCTTCGCGATGGGAAATTGCGATTGGTAACTCGAGACCATACGCTTGCCAATCAAATGATGAAAGCGGGAACCCTCGACCCCTCGAAAGTCGAGCGGTCGCAGTGGTCGAATGTATTGGTCAATGCCCTGGGCGCTGGTGCCGAAAACGTTTTCGCGGATATATATCGCGACGAGCTCAAATACGGCGATGGTCTTTTACTGTGTAGCGACGGACTGAACAAACACTTGTCGGACGACGAGATCTGTGCGGTCTTGCTTGAATCAACCGACAACAAGGCGGCTTGCAAACGACTGATCCAATTGGCAAAACAAGACGGCGGATCGGACAACGTGACCGCTGTTTTCTCTACGTTCATGAAGCCAAAGCGTCGCGTCGCCCGAATGAAGATCATGTTAGCTCAGAACGCAGACGAATCCGTTTTTCAAGATGTTGCGATCCCCGAAAATGAGCTAGACACCATGCTTGAGTCCGACGAGGAATCGGAACTGTCTACCGCCGAACATGGATACGGCACGGCCGATTTCCCAGACAATGGCCCAAGCTCCACCTGGGATCTTGAAATCGAGCCGAGGGAAGAATTGCCACCCGGAGAGCGTCCCACCGTTGACCAGTAATGAATGATCAATGACGATTGATCGACGAAGTGCTTCGCCAATAAAACGTCCCCCAGCATAACTGGGGGACGAGAATAGTTGAACATAAAACAAGGCTCAAGAAGAGCTAGTTTTTGACTTCGAATTCAGCATCGATTGCATCATCATCGCTGGCTGGTTTGGCATCACCTGCAGCGGCTCCTGCGGGTGATGCTTGTGGGCCAAGCGTCGAACGGAATGCTTGAGCGGATTGCTCAAGTTCCATGGTTGCGGCCTTGATGGCTGCAGCATCGTTCGTTGCAATCGCATCGCGAGCCTTCTTGATCGCCAGTTCCAGCGGCTCGCGGTCGGAAGCACTCAAGCTCTCGCCTTGGTCCTTCATTGCTTTTTCCAAGCCGTGAATGGTGTTATCCGCACGGTTCTTTGCTTCGGCTAGCTCTACGAACTTCTTGTCTTCGTCAGCATGAAGTTCTGCTTCTCGACGCATTCGTTCGATTTCGTCCTTGCTCAGTCCGCTTGATTGTTCGATCTTGACACTCGACTGCTTGCCAGACTTGAGATCTTTAGCCGAGACATTTAAAATCCCGTTTTGATCGATATCGAATTTCACTTCAATTTGTGGCACGCCGCGAGGTTGTGCATCGATTCCTTCCAAATTGAACTGGTCGAGCAAGCGATTTTGTTGAGCCATCTTGCGCTCACCTTGGAACACGCTGACTGTGACCGCGGTTTGTCCATCGGCAGCAGTCGAAAACGTTTGTTTCTTTTCGACCGGGATGGTCGTATTTCGCTCGATCAGCGCTGTGAGAACTCCACCTTCGGTTTCGATACCGAGAGTCAAAGGTGTAACGTCCAGTAGGAGCACATCGCGTCGGTCTCCCGAGAGAACTGCCCCTTGAATGGCTGCACCCACGGCGACCACTTCGTCAGGATTCACCCCTTGATGAGGTTCCTTGCCAAAGATGTCTTTCACAATTTGGCGAACCTTCGGAACACGAGTGGATCCACCGACCAAAACAACCTCATCGATATCCGATGGTTTCATCTTGGCATCTTGAAGGGCCTGCAAAACTGGCTTGCGGCATCGTTCGATCAGATCGTCGACCAAGCTTTCGAAGGTGCTTCGAGTGATTGTCACTTGCAAGTGCTTTGGCCCGGACGCATCCGCCGTGATGAAAGGAAGATTGATGTCGGTTTGAGGCAGGCTGCTAAGTTCCTTCTTTGCCTTTTCGCAGGCTTCTTGAAGACGTTGCAGCGACATCGCGTCTTTGCGAAGATCGATACCATTATCTTTTTGGAACTGGGTCGCAACGTGATTTACTAGAGCTTGATCAAAGTCGTCACCACCAAGATGCGTGTCACCGCTGGTGCTGATCACTTCGAACACCTTGCTGCTGTTATCTTCGTCGCTGCTAGTGGCAACTTCTAGAACGGAGACGTCAAAGGTACCGCCACCCAAGTCAAAGACGATGATCTTTTGGTCCTTGGTTTTATCCAGACCGTAAGCGAGAGCAGCAGCAGTTGGGTCGTTGATGATACGAGCCACTTCCAGGCCGGC
>CAITIF010000469.1 GCA_903892365.1 uncultured Pirellula sp.
TAACTCGGAGATAGCCCAACCACGATTCTCATCGAGGAAGGTGAAGCTTTTTAATGAGGCTGATACAGGGTTTTCAATTGCTTGCCAGCTCTTTCCAGAGTCTTCACTGCGAGCTAGGGTTTTGCTGGGCTTTCCTGATGCAAAGAGAAGTTGCTGGTTGCATCCGAGGACATCTACAGTGGTCAGGAAAGGAGGAACAAGAGTTTTTTCTAAGTTGCTTTGGTCAGCCAATGAACCGACAAGAAGTTGTTGTTGATTATCAAGGCCAACGAACCGTTCGCCATCACACTGGAACAGCTTCCATTTTTGTTGCTTGCTAACGGGCTTAACTTGATGGAGGGCCCAATGAATAGCGGGACCATTATTTGCGTTGCCAATCCAACCGTCCACCAAGGGGTAAATGTCTTGGTATTCGCCGGTTACATTTGGAGATGGACTCCAGGATCGGCCACCATCTAATGATTCAAACACACTTGAACCTAATTGCGTTGACCAACCTCCCCAGGTAATTAAATTGCCCGCTTCGGTTCGACGAATTCCATGCAGTGGCGGCAACAAATGCTGTGGCACATAATTCCATTTCTTGCCACCATCGGTGGTGGTCAAGACCACGCCATATAATCTCCGCGAAAAAGGTTGAACAGCGAAACCGACAGCCCAGCCTCGAAGTGGATCCACAAAGTAGATGTCCCTCAACGCGCAGGTTGTACCGGACTCTTGCTGCTTCCAATGGATTCCGCCGTCTTCACTAACCAAAATCAAACCGCGATCGCCAACGGCCCATATTCGATCTGATGAGAGTGGAAACAAACAATGCAACTCGGCATCTTGTCGCTGGGCAGCGACAAACGCATCATAAATGGCCGATTGAATTTGAGCCGACTCTTTGGCCAAGAGAAGTGTTGGGATATTCGCGAAAACGAACGCCCCAATTGCCGCCAGTACTACAAATAATGGGCCCGACACGCTCGTTTGTGCGATTACCTGAAACTGGCCCCTGCTCTTCAGTCCATCCATGGATTGAAATCCCTGCCTCCATCGTTTTGTTGTGATCCATTCTTAATGGACCAAAATTATTCTCCCAGGTCCACAGCAATGACCATCTCTCTTCGCCTGTCGTGGGGGAAATTCACAAACCAGCTTAAAATAAAATGCTAGCAAAGTCGTCTGTTGTCAGAGTTCAGCTTCCTTGAATCGACGAACTCGATCAGCCCCAGTCAAGAGTTTAGGCGGATGGAATTTGATCGATCAGTTCTAGTTCGCTCCAAAGTGACGGGTTCTCTTCTGCTGGCAAATCTCGACCGACCGTTAACGATTGCCAGCCGAGTTCTCGATCGGCGATGGCGAAGTGGAAGCCGAGTCGTGGATATTCAAAGGGATCGAAGCCGGTTAAGGCGACGTTAGAGATCCCGATGAATAGTTGGTAGCCGTTGCGAGCGAGTCGCGATCGAAGTTGAATCATACCTCCCGCGACTTCATGAGGATTTTCTTTGGCGCGAGCGATAGCTAGCAAAGCGCCTATGGGGCGATCTTGCCGTGGCCCGCCACCCATCGGAGTAAAGACAAATTGATGACAGTACCGAGTGGCACGTTGGATACCTGGTGAATTGCGTGTATCGATCCACATGTGAAGTCCGTCGCTTTCTTCCATGCGACTTGGGCGGCACCAAGGATATTGTGTCTTGCCGGTTACTGTTAATTGAAATACCAATCCCTTTTTGCACCAACCGCCGCGAAGTTCTGCAAAGGATTTGTTGCCAGATAAGCGGTCGAGTCGAGGGAAAGTGTAGGCTTCACTCAATGTCCATTGATCCGAAAATGGATCGAGATCAGCCCGATACATTGCGAGACTAAAACGAAACAAAAGGGCTGGATCGACTAAACGTCCTTTAGCATTAGGATCTACACTAGACATTCTAGTTTGGCTCCTTTTCAGGCGAAGAGTCGTGATTCGAAGCCGGATACGATTCGTGATATCGACTTCGTTCTAGATAGGGGCCAGCTTTCAATACCGGTGCGAGGGCTTCGCCCGTATAGCTGCGAAGTTTCTCTGTTGGAGCAGTTTCTTGGGGTTTATCTTTGGTTTTCTTGTTCGACTTACGGGAAGGCTTCGCGAATTCAACCAAGCCCTCGGGCGTGCCGGTGAAAACCACTTGTCCTCCTTCGAGTCCCGCTTCGGGGCCCATATCGATAATCCAATCTGCTGATTTGATCACATCCAAATTGTGTTCGATAACCACCACGGTATTGCCAAGATCGACTAGACGATGCAAGACGAGTAACAGCTTGGCAATATCTTCGAAATGTAATCCGGTCGTTGGTTCATCCAACAAGTACAACGTTTTGCCTGTGTCAGGGCGAGATAACTCTGCGGCCAATTTTACGCGTTGTGCTTCACCGCCAGAGAGCGTTGGGGCGGCTTGCCCTAACGCAACATAATCCAAACCGACGTCGGACAGGGTCTTTAGAATTCGAGAGATGCGGGGATGATCCGAGAATAGTTTTGCGGCATCGTAGATAGGCATTTCCAATATTTGGTGTATGGAGTAGCCATGATACTTCACTTCCAACGTTTCTTCGGTATAGCGTCGGCCTTTACATGCATCGCACGTTACCCAGACGTCTGCCAAGAAGTGCATTTCAACTTTGATCTGTCCATTGCCTTCGCACTTTTCGCAACGCCCACCGGGAACATTAAAGCTAAATTGACGGGCAGTAAATCCCCGCTGGGCAGCCTCAGGTATTTGAGCGAAAAGATGTCGAATGTGTTCAAAGACACCGGTATAAGTTGCGGGGTTACTGGTGGGGCTTGAGCCCAAAGGCGATTGGTCCACCGCCACAACTTTGTTGATTTGGTTGATACCTTCGATTCGCTCGAAGGTCCCCACTTTTCCGCCGTATCGATGGAGGGCACGGGCGAGAGCTGGGTACATAATGTCGTTAACCAACGAGCTCTTGCCGCTACCGCTCGGGCCAGTCACAGCCACAAAAGCGCCTAATGGAATCGACGCTTTAACATTTTTGAGAGTGTTTTCTTTTGCACCATGAATGGTCAGCCAATGTCCACTCGGTGATTCCCAATCGCCAGAACCTTTCGTGAATTCGAACATGCGCCGGTTGGACGGGATCGGGATAGCTTTGGATCCGCTGATAAATGGTCCGGTTACCGAACCTTCGATTTTCCCGATTTCGTCAGGACTACCGGCTGCTACGACCAAACCGCCTCGCCGTCCGCTACCTGGTCCAAAGTCTCGCACTTGATCGGCACCCGCGATCACATCACGATCATGTTCAACGACCAGAAGTGTGTTGCCAAGGTCTCGCAATTTGTGCATCGCTTTGATGAGACGTTCATTGTCACGAGGATGAAGGCCAATGGTTGGTTCGTCGAGCACGTATAAGACGCCGCACAAGCCACTACCCA
>CAITIF010000470.1 GCA_903892365.1 uncultured Pirellula sp.
AAACGACGGTAAAGGTCGGTTTACTCGTCAAAAGGACGATGCATACTTTGCGGAATTGCATTCGGGTCGAGGTGTTGTAACTGCAGATTTTAACAATGACGGCTGCTTCGATTTGGTTTTCTCGCATCTGGAGGAATCCGCTACCATTCTTCGTGGTACCAACAAAAACAAGCAAACACGTTGCACAATTCGATTGGTAGGTACGAATTCAAATCGAGATGCGATTGGCGCCACCGTGGAACTGCCGACAAGACATGGGGTTCGGTCGATAGGAGTGAATGGTGGTGGTAGTTACCTTTCAACCAGTGACAGTCGCATCGCATTCTCACTTGCAGACGGTAAGTCAAAAGCAACAGTAAAGTGGCCAAGTGGCGCCATCGAAGAATTTTGGTTGGATCCTGCAAGCAACCAATCCGACAGGATAAATTTAGTTTGGATCGAAGGACAGTCTCATGCAGATCGTTAAACAAGACTTCTTAAGCGTCCTACCGCCTAGGTGTTTTTTCGCACTTGGGCTCTGCTGGATGTTGCTGCTGGGGTGCGATCCAGCCTCTACCACCCCGCCTGTTGTTGCAGAGCCAGTTCAATTCCAGAAATCCAATGTGCAATCAACTTCTGTCGACGATGCTAAAGTGCCGCCGACCGTCGCACAACATCCGATCGATGAGTTGCCGGAAGGGAAGCGCTATCGAACAGGTACCAAAGCGCTCGATGCCAACGATCTTGCCAAGGTGCGTGCGATCGCTGATGAACTGCTGCAATCGAAAGACTACGCTCCTTTAGGCCAAGCGTTGGAAGGCTTTCTTCTGGTTCGGAGTGGTAAACTGGATGATGCGATGTTGTTGGCGGAAAGGCTTTCTGAAATTCCCGTGTTACAAGCTGAATGCTATTTGATTGCAGGCGAGGTTTTTACGAAGCGTCTGCAGTATTTGGCTGCTTTAGATGCGTTTACGAATGCTACGAAAAAGGATCCCTCGAATGTCCGAGCGCATCGATGGCTAGCGGTTGTCTATCATGACACAGGGGCCATGAATAAGGCGACGGAACACCTTCGAATCGTCGCAAGTCTTGATCCCACAGATTTGCGATCGTTACGGTTTGCGGGCATGATTCATCGCGAGTATGAAAAGTTCGAGGACTCGGTGACGGATTACCAGAATGCCTTGAAAAGAAATCCACCAGCGAAAGTAGCCGACGAAATTCGGCTGGAATTGGCAGAATCGTTGCTCAAACTGCGCAAGCTGGAAGAAGTGCAAGACACGTTGGCGGGCGTTGCTTCAAAATCAGCTTTACGTTCTGCCTTGCTTGCTGAATCTTTGGAAACCGCGGGCAAAGTCGACGAAGCGATGGCCGCTGCGAAAGAAGCTCTTGAAATGGATACGAATCACTTGCGAGGTCGTTTGGTATTAGGCAGACTCTACAACGGCAATCGGCAATGGGATCAGAGCATTGAATGCCTTCAGCCCGTGGTCGCAAAATATCCCGCTGAACACGAGCCAATGTTTCTTCTGGGACGAGCATTGATAAGCTCGGGCAAAGAGGAGGAAGGAAAGAAATGGCTGACCGAGTCCAAGAAATTCAAAGACATGTTTTTGAAGTTCTCGGAGCTCAACGCCTCGGCCGTCAATCGACCTGAGGATGCCGCCTTGAGGATCGAGATTGGTAAGCTTGCGGAGGAGCTCCAAAAAATCGGGATTGCAAGAACGTGGTATCTAGCTGCTTTAGGGCTGGACCCTTCCAATGCGGAAGCTAAGGAAGCGCTTACGCGTCTGAGCAAACAATCACAACCTAAGGCCAATAAGTAAACCAGTTGGGGTTGATCTCGGGTGCAGGCGTGTGTTTCGATTTGCTCCTCTGGGCCTTTAGTCGAATGCACTTTCTTGGGCGGATTCTTCGTCCATTTCTTGGATCGGCTCGTTGAACAGATAGCGTACGACCATGGTGGCGTATGCACCTCGAGGCAAAACAAAAGTAAGTCGCAAACATTGAAAGCCTGGGTTGTAGGAATCGTCGCCCCAGCCAAAACTCATTTCTTGTGGCATCAACCAAGCAGCCCTATCGCCTCGGGAGAAGAAGGTATCCCGTGGATATTTCAGACGCATCTGCCGAACATCCATCTGCAAAGGTGCCAATACTTGCTCCAGCGATTCGAATGTTCCCGAAGGCCATTC
>CAITIF010000471.1 GCA_903892365.1 uncultured Pirellula sp.
CAGAATTGCTGGGTTCCACAAAAACGGGAGTTAAGCGTCGGTATGCCTCTTCGTTGTATTGGAAGTCGGTTTCAGCCAAGAATAGCGAACCCGCTTCGCTGCTATCGGCGCGACGTTCGCTGGTCATATGCTCCACCGCTGTCGTGATGATCATCCAAACACGATCCTTCCAGAATACCAACTGAGGACAGGTCGCTTGCGGGCTCGACAATGTTTGCCAAGTTTCTTCGACTTCGCCGGTCGCGATCGAGTACTGGACCGTCCTGCCAAAAGAAGCGGGGTTGGGGTTGTAAAGCGAGATGATAACGCTGGTTCCCGCAAGGTTCATGGTCATGCCATCTGGGAACGCGATATCATCCTTCAGATCCACCACGGTTCTTTCCGATATGATTTTCCCTTGCAAGGTGTCGATCCGATAGCAGACAACTTTCTTGGTGGGGGTATCAATGTCGAGAAGATCGATGTGGTTTTCATCCACGGGCAAAACAACTTTTCCATTGCTACAAATTTGGTCGGATCGCAAGCGGAATAGCTTGCGATCGGAGCCTCGCCAAAAATAAAGTCCGGCTTTCTTCGTCTTGAACTCAAGATCCTTGGTTCCGAAAATCAGGTTTCCATCCCAGGTGACTCCGTCGTTCACGATGGTCCCTTCGCAATCGGAATCAATGCCATCCACCAGCGTCTTCAATTCACCTGTTTTGGGATCGAAGATGCCAACTTGCCTTTCGCAGCCCACCACAAAGTTGCCTTGATCGGTGGGAAAGGCGAAGCCGGGACGGCCCGGCAAGGGATAGCTTTGATTGCTGTTCGTCTCCAAGTCGAAAACGTTGACCGACCCGGTCTTTTCGTTGGGGCCGTGTTGGATCGCAACCCAGGAGAACTTGCTGCCTCCCATGGGATAAGGCCCTTCGGGCAAAAACCGAAGGGCACTGGAATCGGGTGAGAAAAGAACTTGAGTTGACTTCACCGGGCTATGCTTTCTCAAAGGCGGAATCGAACGCTCGTCCACTTGGAGCAAAATCGATGTTCTTGACAAACCCGGCTGCTTCTTTGGCTCCGAATTCACGTTCCATTCCACTGTCTTCCCATTCAACGCTGAGAGGTCCAGCGTACTTGATATCATTCAAGGCACGCATGATTTCTTCAAAATTGACACTGCCACGACCAGGGCTGCGGAAGTCCCAACCGCGTCTTGGGTCGCCGAAGTTCAGATGGCTCGCAAGGATGCCTGACCGTCCGTTGAGCTTCGTGGTGGCATCTTTGATGTGCACGTGATAGATGCGATCCGGGAAGGCTCGAATGAACTCGACGGGATCAACCCCCTGCCATATCAAGTGGCTCGGGTCAAAGTTGAAGCCGAACTCGGGTCGATTGTCGAGCGCCTTCAATGCCATTTGAGCTGTGTAAATATCGAACGCGATTTCCGTGGGGTGAACTTCCAAGGCAAAGCGAACACCGCACTTTTCGAACTCGTCCAAGATCGGATTCCAGCGTTTTGCGAGCAACGCAAAACCGTCGTCGATCATCGACTGCGGGACGGGTGGGAAGGAATAGTTGAGGTGCCAAATGCTTGAACCGGTGAACCCATTCACGACTCCTACGCCGAACTTCTTAGCAGCCCGCGCGGTCGCCTTCATTTCTTCGATGGCTCGTTCGTTGACGCCGCTCGGATTCCCATCGCCCCAAATGTAGGGCGGAAGGATCGCTTTGTGGCGTTGATCGATGGTGTCCAAAACAGCTTGCCCAACCAAGTGAGCGCTGATCGCATGGCACTGCAGTCCCAAATCGTTCAACATTTTGCGTTTGTTATCGCAATAGTTCGGGTCC
>CAITIF010000472.1 GCA_903892365.1 uncultured Pirellula sp.
AACCAACGGATTACGAATCAGCGATCGTTTGCTTTCTCGGTTAGACATGCTAACGTCGCTCGCGAGCCATGTTCCGTCGGTCGCAAACTGGGCACTGGAAAATCGTTACTCGCGATGGCTTTTGGAAAAGACCACCGGAATTGCGCAAGGACGGCGTCTGCCCAGGATTAGCAAACAACCATTCATGCGTTGGGCTGCGAAAAATCGCCTCACACGCCCGAATCGTGGTTCTGGACGCAAAGTTCTTTACTTGGTAGACCATTATGCCAACTGGAATAATCCGCTTGTCGGTATTGCTCTTGCAGAGGTGCTCAAACACCAGAATGTGGAAGTCTACGTCCCATCATGGCAATCGGTCACCTTAATGACCAAAATCGTCATGGGAGATATCGAAAAAGTTCGAGGCATGATCGCTCCTCAGATTCGCCAATTGGCCGAAGCTGTTCGACAAGGTTATCAAATCGTCACCACGGAACCAACCGCCGCACTTTGCTTGAAGTACGAATACGACCAAATTCTTGATAGCGAAGATTCACGCTTGGTTGCTGCTAACACGTGGGACGCAGGAAGTTATGTCTGGCAATTGCATGGAAACAACGAGCTTGAGCTGGACTTCAAGCCTCTCACAACATCGGTGATTTACCATACCCCATGCCATCTTCGTGCGATGGATCCATCGCATTCTGGCATGCGTTTGCTAGGTTTGATTCCCGGCTTGACGGTACAACACGCAAACGCCGGATGCAGCGGGATGGCAGGCACTTACGGGGTCAGAAAGCAAACGTACCGAACCAGTCTTCGAGTCGGTTGGGGGTTGATCAGTACCATGCAAGAAACGACCGCACAAATTGGATCTACAGAATGCTCCACCTGCAAGATGCAAATGGAACAAGGGATTGACAAGCCTACCCTGCATCCACTTGCATTGATGGCATATGCCTATGGCAAATTACCCGAGGTTCGATCATGGATCCAATCTCGAAACGAAGGCCTGACCGTTCTGTAGTCGCTATCGCCGATCGACAGGCCAAACGTGCAACAACTTACTTCAAGCTGATTATCTCGTTTTTCGAAACAGAAAAGCTGAAGCCAACATACCGCACACTGCCAATCCAAGGGCGAGACTCGCGTCCTGGTTCTTGACCCCGTAATGAAGCAGATCAAACATTCGCATTGAGACCGTGGTGACCCCTGGCGGAAGCACCAAAAGATAGCTCGATAAGTCGGCAAAGGAAACGAAAAAACAGACCAAAGACGACGTGAGAATGGGCAAAAACATTGCTTTGGCTCGAACCCAAAATCGTACTGAAAGGGGCAAGCCACGATCGATTGCCATCTGATGGTGGTGCCTTAAATCAAATCGTCGATGCGCAACCCATAAAATGCCAAAAGCCAGAGGCCAACATCGGCTTTGCAAAGCGAAAATGGGAACAGCCAGCGTTCTATCTGCCAAGTAAACCAGCCAATCTGTCTGCAGGGAATTGGAAAACTTGAGGAGTAACAGATTGATCAGCGGGCCAGGGGTGGCCAGAAACATGGCCATGCACGCGATCCATACGCTGCTGCTCCATCGGGACTTTGCTAGGCACAGGCTAAACATCCCAAGAGCCAACGCAAGCCCCGTCGCATAAAGACTCAGCTGAATCGACCAGAGCAGCTCCGTTCGAAAGCTACCAAGCTCCACGACGGCTTCCGCGAACCGAGATAAACTCCAGCCGCGTTGGATCCCCTGAGGTTCCGCTCTTGCTACCCAGCCAGCTTTTGCAATCAAGTTGGCAACAGGAACCAATACTACCAGACAAACAAGTAGCCACCCAACAAACGCTCCAACCCATCTCCAGTACCCCTGGATTGCAAAGGTATCTGAATAGGAAGGCAGATCCTCACCAGAGCGTTCGGGACTTAAAAAAGCGATGCTCTTGCTCGCCGTCGACCAGACCGCGCCCCCTAGTACAAAGACGAAAGAACACGATGCCAAGACCGACCAAATTCGAATCTCATTAAATTGCACTTGCTGATACAACGACTCCGTCAAAGTAGGTACCTGAAAAAGGTTCGTGACGACCATATCATTTCCGATCAAGGCAACCGAGATGAAAAAGCTTGCAGCGATCCATGGCCCGAGCTTAGGTAAAAGAACTCGAGCTACCGCGTAGTGGGAACCGAAGTCCATCAGCGCCTGCCGAGTGTCTGTATCCATGGCACGCGCGATCCCCATTGAACACAACAGGTAACAGATAGGCGAGATCGCAGTACCATGAATCCACACCACCGCAAACATCGCTTGGGCTGGTGAGATTGCAGCCGCAACTTGACTAAAACGAAACCAACCTTGCAAACCAAATCCAGCACTCCATGCAGTTGCCTGCACGTAGATCGGAACAAAAATCAGACTCAGCAAAGCAGTCCCCAGCATGGGACCTGTGGGAACTCGGAGACAACGAGTTAGCAATGCAAGAATCAATCCAATCGACAACGCTAGGCCAGCGGCAGCCGAACAAACAACGAAACTGCTAAAAAATGTGTCAATTAGCTTTGCATTCCAACTCATGCAGTCCCCTCTTTCCTTTCGGCCTACCGCAGAACAGAGTAAACTAGTCGGCCAATTAAAGCGAGTGGCGTATCGAATTCTGCTTGCCAACACCGTGCGTTTACCTAGTCCGTTGCACCCATCCCAAGTTCTGTTTTCGATCGTGAAAAACGTGCCCCCGGGGAATGGAGTTCGAACCAGTCCTAGCCCTTAAGACCCACACTCAAAACCTATGCTTTCAGCACGCTCCCAATCGATGATTTACCATTTCCCGCTGCTTTGTATCGCGGTCTTTTTTGCAGGATCTGCTGGCTCGCCTTTGCGATCCCAAGAAGTTTTTGAAAAGCCAGTTACCAGCGCAAAGAGTAACAAATCGTTGGCCATTCAGACGGTTGCCGAAAAGTCGAATTACCTCGGGACGGCCAGTGAAACAGAGGTGTTGGACTTCCTGAATGTTCTCGATGCATCAAGCAATTTTGCATCCCAAGTCTCCATCGGCAAAACTACCGAAGGACGCCCCATTCAAGCGCTGATTGTAGCGAGAGAAGAGAAGCCAATTCTTCCTTTGCAGGCTTCGGATGAGAGACTTGTTATTGTTCTGCTGGGCGGCATTCACAGCGGCGAGTGCGATAGCAAAGAAGCCATTATGGCGCTCGCGCGCGACTTACTGTCGGAAGCTCAACCGAAGTATCTGGACAAGGCAGTACTGATCTTTATCCCGAATTTCAATGCCGACGGTAATGAGCGCGTTGGCGTTTTGCATCGTCCTGGCCAGGAAGGGCCAGCCTTGGGAATGGGAACTCGCGAGAATGCGGTTGGCTTAGATCTCAATCGCGACTTTGTCAAACTGGATACTCCTGAAGTCAGGTCGTTGGTTCGTGCCATCGACACTTGGGATGTGGATGTCCTGATGGACGCACACACCACCAACGGTTCATTGCATCAATACGATTTGACCTACGATGTCCCCCACAACCCCGCAGCCAATCAGCAAATTGTGAAGTGGTTGAGAAACGTAATGATACCTGGCATCACCATGGATTTAGCCAATCAAGGGTTGCCCACCTTCTACTACGGAAACTTTAGCCAAGACCATAAAAGATGCCG
>CAITIF010000473.1 GCA_903892365.1 uncultured Pirellula sp.
CTGGCATTGGATTTGGAAAGACACACCAGCACAACCTGGACCTATTGCAAAACGCCGGCGTTTTTCATCGAACAGGCCGACCGATTTTAGTGGGACACTCTCGCAAAGGATTCATCGCCAAAGTGCTTGGCAATAAGGATCTAGATCGTTGCTTTGGAACCGTCGGTGTATCGCTTGCGCTCGCTCTTCAGCGAATTCAAATCCTTCGGGTTCACGACGTAGCAGCCAACGTCCAAGCGCTGAAGCTATTCATGGCCACAACCAGCGAATCCACCTTACGCGACTGAACCGCGTGCATTGGTTTCGATGCTAACGATTCAGAAGGAATCGGATATCTTTGATTTTGAAGCCTGGCAAGGCAGACTGCAAATGCTTCAGCGCTTTGCTTTTCGAATACCCGAGCTCTGCCATCACGATGGCATTGAGCGCATGAACTTGCAAAACGCCACGCTGGATTTTCCCGATGCGAGACTGTTCGAACAAAGCATCCCCGACCGCGATTCTCCATTGATCTTGAATGAGCTGCGTCGATTGCTCAGCAGCATACCCTCGTTCGGTAAGCAGGCGGTCCAAAATGGAGGAAACAGATTTCGGCCTTAACCGAGAAGACATCGCCTTGGGAATTTGGCTCAGCCACATTTTTTCGTCGTCGTTTTCCATGCCTTCGCCGCTCCGACCTAAAAAATTTCCAATATTTGAATGGCAATTCCGAATCCTCACAATCGTAACTGCGATTGCCAAAACTTGGTTGACCAATTTCAAAATCCCATCTTTTGGCTCATGAGGCTACCCAAAAAGGGGCCTGAAGCATTACATTGGCAAGCATTCTCGAAGAATAGTACGAATCGACATAGGCTGACTTACCATGAGCATTTTAGCTGCATCATCACCCAATGAACTTATGATCGTTTTTGGTGCCATCGTGCTCTTGACCACCGTTCCAACCGGGTTGGTCTATTGGTACAAAACCAAGCGGGCAGCCATGGATGCAGACCTAAAAATGAAAATGCTAGAAATGGGCATGTCGGCGGACGAGATTGAACGCGTTTTGGCGGCGGAAAGTTCAACGGATGGAGACCCCAAACGAAAATCTCGCTAATCCACTCACGACAATCGCCCCCCCCCAGTTATCCCCCTTTTTGCCATGAATTCGCACGAACACATCAATGCTTTTTTTGTGTACGGCACCTTGAAATCAGGCCACCTACGTGGAGGGCTTTGGCCATGCAAACCTCAATCGATTGAACCGGCAGTTGCTCGCGCTGCGCTTTTTGACCTGGGGCCCTACCCTGCCATTACGCCTGGAAATGACTGGGTTTTAGGCGAACTTTGGAAATTCAGCCCCTCGGACATGCCTAGGACGAAAACGGTCCTGGACCAAATCGAGGGCTACCAAGAACTCGGCCAGGGAAATGAATACGATCGTCGCGTTGTAGACGCTGAATACCAAACTTGGTCGGGGTATCACACGGAAAAGGCCTTTGCTTACTTTGCTGCCGACCCGAAGGTACTGGAAATCGCTCGACCCATTCCACCTTTTGCAACCGCCCTGAATCGCCCCGTCGCCTGTTGGCCCGATTCGCTTTCCAAGGTTCCTGCAAGTTTTTCCGAGGAACAGTAGGCCGAATCGAACTTTTTCTCGTAGTGGTCTTGTCGCTACAATGTTGACATATCCATAGACCAATTGAGGGCTGGGTTGATAGTCTCCCCAGTTCTTTTCCTACCGCCAATCCAGACATCAAGGTTTTGATTATGCTTATTTCGCCCCGTGCATGCGGTCAACCCACTCGACAACTCCGTCGTTTGCATTCACTTTCGCCAAGGCAATTCTTAAGGATTGCAATAGCATCTGGAGTTCTATTTTCGACGGTACCTGCGTTAGCTCAAGATCCTACCACCGAACCAGCGACTCAAAACGAGCTTATTCCGAAGTCATTTGACGGCGAGGAAGACTTTGAAGAGGCGAGTCGCCTGCGGCTCAAGGTGGATTCGCTCGACACTTTGAAAGAGCTGATCGGTTTAGCCGAGTCGGCCATCAAGAAGGGGCTCGATGCCGCCGACATGGAGGCGGCTAAGAAACTAGTTGCTGCCAGCTATATCCAAAAAACAGAACTGATGATTGGGATGCTTAACGGTTCCCAGCAACTGTCTCGGGCCAGAATTGAAAAGCTTCTCAAAGAATTTGTCACCGACCTCGAGCAAGCCATCGAATACGATCCCAAACTGGTCGATGCTTACTTGATCAAGACAGAACTGCATGCGAGACGAACAGAAAAGGACCTAGCCTTCGAAACGGCAAATTCGGGTGTCGAAGCTTTGCTCCCAGATGCCAAGCAATCTGACCCTGA
>CAITIF010000474.1 GCA_903892365.1 uncultured Pirellula sp.
CCGCGTTTCGGCAAATGGGAAAGCGACTCGCGGAGTCAGGCTATAGCGTGCTGGTCGTAAATCCGTTCTACCGCACCAAAAAGTCGCCTACGGCGCCGCAAGGTGCAAGTACCCCGATTCAAGAAGTGGTTCCACTGGCCCGTTCGTTGAACGCGAGGACCAACGAGACCGATGCAAAGGCATTCGTAGAGTGGCTAGATGCTCAACCGCAAGTCGATAAGAGCAAGAAGATAGGAACGATCGGATACTGCATGGGTGGCCCGATTGTAATGCGTACGGCCGCGGCAGTTCCGGATCGCATCGGTGCTGGTGGTTCATTTCACGGAGGTGGGCTCGTAACCAAGGAGCCGGAAAGCCCACACTTGCTCATTCCCAAGATGAAAGCATCGTTCCTCATCGCCGTTGCCGAAAATGACGATCAGCGCGATCCGGATTCGAAGAATGTCCTCAAGGAAGCCTTTGCCCAAGCCAAATTGCCGGCCGAGATTGAAGTCTACCCGGCGGGACATGGCTGGTGTCCCCCTGACACGCGGGTTTACAACCAGGAGCAATCTGAAAAAGCTTGGTCCCGATTGCTTGCCCTTTTCGAAAAATCACTTGGTTAGGCGCTTTTATCGCAGTAGAAGTCACAGTAAAGGTCGATTGAGTCGTTGTCCGCCGAAGTCATTCCGCGATGAAACTGATATCGAACCTGACAGGATCTGTTCCTTCGAGTACTCTAAGGCACCGTCCCTCGATCCTGCCTTCGATCCCACCTCAACTATTTGCTGCGTCCATGCGTAAACGCCGGAATCTCGAGTCATTGCCGATCCTCACTTTGGTTTTCCTCGCACGGTTGATGGCCCTTGAATGCCTCCAGGCGCAGGACACCGAAGCACCTTTCGGCAGTGCCCGCATTGCTGAACGTATTGATCGAGAGATCGCTGCAGGCTACGCGAAAAACGCCATCGAACCGGCTCCCTTATGTTCCGATGAGGAATTTGTCCGTCGCGTCTATTTAGACCTCGCAGGCCGTATACCCTGCGTTGCCGAGCGAAAGTGCTTTCTGGACGATCCATCCCCGACCAAGCGTCTGGATTGCATCGATCAATTGCTCGCGAGCGAAGATTATGTCCAGAACTTCGCCGATACGTTTGATTCCATCCTGATGGGGCGGGGCACCCGTGGAAAAGTTGCCGAACGGAAGCAGCTGTGGCGTCCCTACCTCGAGAATGTCTTTCGCAAAAACCGTCCTTGGAACGAAGTGGCCCGCGAAATTCTATTGGCCCGCCCTGAATCGCCTGACCAAACGGGTGCAGTCTGGTATCTCTTCGAACGTCAAGACAACGCGCAAGCGATTGCTGAAGCAGTGGCACCTGCTTTCTTTGGACTCCGTATCGATTGCGCTCAGTGCCACGACCACATGATCGCATCGGAAATACTTCAACAGCATTACTGGGGCTTAGTGGCGTTTTTTAATCGAAGCAAAAATCAAAAGACCGACGCTGGGCCCAGGATCAG
>CAITIF010000475.1 GCA_903892365.1 uncultured Pirellula sp.
GGTTCAAATTACGAAGATCCATGGTATCGATCTCAAATCGACTCGTTCTTCAAGCCAAGCGATCATCCGTATGAATGTGCTCGCAGCAGGTGAAATGCTTCATGCTGCGGGTAAAGTTCCGCGTTGGATTGGCCTTACCCTGGAGAAAACAGATGGCGTCTGGATGGTTGCAGACGTGGAAGAGAAGGATCCGCTGCACGAATTCATGGAACGCGATTAGGGACACCTAACTCGTGTCCCTACGGCCTATTTTGCAGTTTTGGCAGCCAAATACTCGACAGGAATTGGAATTCCCTTGAGCGTTCCTTCGACAACGATATTTTGGCCGACGACGCCCTGAAATCGACAGACGATCAATCTAGGCTTTCGGACCTTGAGCAGTTCACACATGACTATCAATCGGTCGCCAGGAACCACGGGGTCTCGGAAGCGGACATCTTCGAGTCCACCAAAACCAACCATCGAATCGCCGAGCAACCCGTATTTGTGGGAGCAATAGCAGCAAACCTGGGCGACTGCCTCCAACATGACAACGCCTGGCATCAAGGGCATACCGGGCATGTGCCCGCGAACCCAAAATTCCTGGTCAGTGACATCCTTGTAGCCGACGCAAGCAACTCGAACAGGATCTTCGTAAACGATCGCTGTGAGCTGCTCCATTTCAAAACGCTGAGGATTGTACTTACGAATCTGCTCGATGTCGGCAACAACGTTGCCAAAATCTAGGGTGTTCGGATCGACAATGAAATCTTTAGCAACCACGGACTAGGTTCGCACCTTACGACGCTTGGATTTGCGTGCTTTGCTATTCGCCGCTCGTTGCCCGTGATTAGCCTTTTTCAGTTTTCGGTGTGGTTTTGTCATAATTGAGGAAGAATTCGAGGAAATAGGGGTCATCCTGACGCCTACGTAGCGTTTGGGTCGGATAGGATAACAGTATTGGCAGTTTGTGAAAAGCCGTTTTTGGCTTGCCGCAAAGACCTTGTCAAGCGTATTATACTACGTAACAAGTCGATCCAGTTAAAACGTCGTGGAGTTCGATTCGGACTCGGGGACGTAAACCCTTTCATATCATGGTTTTGAGGTTTGCAATGGCGGTGAACGTAACAGAAGAAGCAGCGTTGGAGCTCAAGCGTGCACACGAAGAGAGTAACTTGACAGAAGATACGTTTGTTCGAGTGGGTGTTGTGGCCGGCGGCTGCTCGGGATTTGAATATTCCTTGAGTTTTGACGATAAATTTGATGAGAACAAAGACAGTCGCTACGACCAATACGGCGTTGCAGTGGTTGTTGATAAAAAGAGCGCACTTCTTCTGGATGGCGCAGTAATTGGATGGCACAAGAGCTTGGAACGACAAGGCTTTACGTTTGAGAATCCAAACGCAACCAAATCCTGCGGTTGTGGCAAGTCTTTTCAGTAATTCGGCTGTGTCTCGCTTTTGCGAGAGGAATTCCGAATCAATTTCAGAGCCTGGGAAATCCCGGGCTCTTTTCGTATCTAGCTCGGGAAATGATTCTTGGTTTGGAAAGAGTACCCGAGTCAGCTCGATAGACTATCGTGATTGGTTACGATCGCGGCTAACTCTGTGTTCTTTCGAGAAGGAAATATGATTCTGGCTCCGGGCGCACACGAGCAGAGTTCATCGGGGTGAAGATTCCCTGGTCACCGTTCTCGCCAGAGTGAGTCAGGGCGTTTAGAATGCCAATATTGGCCGGACATGGCGTAGCGTCCAAGTCTATATTCTATTCGTTTCTCGCATATTGAGTTTCATTTTGCATTCCAAGATTGTTTTGCTTCCGGGGGATGGCATTGGCCCAGAGGTGGTTGGCCAAGCGGTACGGGTTCTTGAGGCGATTGCGACTCAGTTCAAGCATGTGTTTGATTTCTCGAGTCATTTGATCGGCGGGATAGCGATTGATCAAACGGGGGACGCATTACCGGAATCAACGACAGCGGCTTGCAAAGGTGCGGATGCGATCTTGCTGGGTGCGGTTGGCGGTCCCAAGTGGGACGATCCCAACGCGAAGACTCGGCCAGAGGCAGGATTGTTAAAGATTCGCAAGGAGCTGGGGTTGTTTGCCAATTTGCGGCCAATTGTCACTTTTGACGAGTTGCTGGATTCCTCCCCTTTGAAGCGTCATATCATCGAAGGGACCGATATTCTTTTCTTTCGTGAATTGACCGGCGGCTTGTATTTTGGTGCCTCCGGATTGGAAGAGCTGCCTGATGGGCAACAACGCGCGTTTAGTACCGCGGTTTACACAACTTCGGAAGTGGAACGGATTGTCAGGATGGCGGCTGCAGCGGCCGTGAAGCGGCGAGGCAAGTTGACGATGGTGGATAAAGCCAACGTTCTCGAAGCGTCCAGGTTATGGAGACGCGTGTCGGCCAGGATTATGAAGGAAGAGTTCCCCACGGTCGAATATGACGTGGTCCTAGTCGATTCGATGGCCATGCACTTGCTCAGTCGGCCGACCAGCTTCGACGTGGTGGTGACCAGCAACATGTTCGGCGACATTTTGACCGATGAGGCATCCATGCTTCCGGGGTCTCTGGGGATGTTACCCAGTGCATCGCTGGGCTCATCAGGTCCTGGACTGTACGAGCCAATCCATGGTTCCGCTCCCGACATTGCCGGCAAGGGGATCGCGAATCCTCTTGCAACCATTTTGGCCTCTGCCATGTTGCTTAGGCATTCCCTGGGCTTGGAAAAAGAGGCATTGGCCATCGAGTCAGCCGTCAAGAAGGTTCTTGCGGCGGGGCATCGAACAGCGGATCTCGTTCCGCGGGGGGCCGCATCGTTAGGCACGATTGCGATCACGGATTTGGTTCTCCAAGCGCTTGCGGCTTAAAAACCATGATCTGTCCTTTTTGTTCTTTGCTATGTGACGAGGAAAGCTTTCAAAGTGTTCTGTGTGGCATTCGAGCGAATGCGCTGCATGCCATCGAGCGAGTTCAAAAAGCCAGGCAGTCCCCTAGCGAGACGTTTTCGAAGGACCACCTTGCAGCTGCGACCATGCTGCTTCAATCGTCCGATCATATTCTGATTACGGGTCGTATAGCGAGTGTGCAGACCGCGCGTTCTGCGATTGGCTTAGCGAGGCGTCTAAATGCCACCGTGGATTGTGCGGAAGGTGGGCAAGCGTTCAAGAACATCCTTCCCATTCAGCGCAACGGAATGCATTCCGTTTCCCTTGGCGAGGCACGCGATCATGCAGACCTGTTCGTCGTGATTGGCGATGATTCCGTGCTTTCGGGCTACCCGCGTCTGCCGCAGATGCTATGTTCGAGTGATTTGTCGCACCGTGTCAAGAAAACAGTACTTCTTCTTGGCGATTTTAGTGAATCCAGTCAACAGCGATGGCAGCAAGCTGGAATGGACACATGGTTCATCCCTTGCAAACTGGAAAATGTTCCAGCGGCGTTGATGCAGTGGTCGAAGGCGGAAAAACCCATGGGTTCGGATCTTATGGGGCGTCTTGCGCAGTCGCGTTACACGGCGGTCTTGTGGGTGGCTAGCAGTCTGCGAATGCCTAACGCTGACTTGTGGATTGAGCGATTGATGCAATGGATCGCTGGCCAGAACGAAACAACACGTTGCGCCGGTTTGGTACTGAGCTCGTTGGAGGGATCTTTCCAGCAAGCGTGCACTTGGTTGACCGGTTTTCCTGGTCGAATTCAATTTCAACAAGGAGAACCCATTTATGATCCAAGCTTGCATGTTTATTCCAAATGGATTGAATCCGCTGATGATCGGACGGGAAACTCTGCAATCCTGTTGATCGACGAGACGTTGTCAGAGTCCCCATTTCTCGAAAGCAAGCACTCTGCGGGGGGGACGATTCCATGCGTCGAGATATCCGC
The DNA here is from genome assembly GCA_903892365.1 of uncultured Pirellula sp. Classification (GTDB taxonomy): domain Bacteria; phylum Planctomycetota; class Planctomycetia; order Pirellulales; family Pirellulaceae; genus JBKCUI01. Next base: position 3,866 of record CAITIF010000475.1, read on the forward strand.
AAAATCCAGCATGTTCCCTTGTGCGATTGCGGGTGCCGAAGTCGCAGCCGACATGTTTCGAGCCGATCAAGCGATTGTCGCACGGGTTGATTCTCAGGAGGTCGCTCAGCCGTCTAGTTTTCAACGACCCTCCGCAGCGGATTGGCTGGAGAGGTTATGCCGATGACGATTCGTTTGGAGAATGCGTTTTGCGTTGATGGCGTTGGGAAGTCTGAGATTCGCGATGTGGTGCTGGAGGGCGCCAGCATTGCTTCGAATGGTGGTGTTTTGGCTTCCGCCAAGAATTCAAAGAGCGAGGTTCGCTACGATCTTTCGGGATGTATGTTGGTGTCGGGCGGGATCGATTTGCATACTCATATTGGCGGTGGCAAAGTCAATGTCGCGAGATTACTGCTTCCAGAGTTGGTGCAAAATTCCCGTTCGCGGACGCAACTGGTTGACGAACGACACCAAGCCATGGCGCCCCTCAGTTCGCCGGTACCGGGAACTTTGGAAACGGGTAGACGTTATTTGCAAATGGGTTACACGGCCTGCTTCGAGCCTGCGGTTCTGCCAGCCAATGCAAGGCATGCTCATGCGGAGATGGCGGACACCCCGTGGCTCGATACGGGTGGATATTTGCTGATGGGCAATGATCGGTTGCTATTGGATTGGATCCGGAGTGGCGTGCCGCAACATCAAATCAACGATTACGTCGCTTGGATGATCCGTGCGCATCAGTGCTGCGCGGTGAAGGTGGTCAACGCAGGAGGGATCGACGCGTTCAAGTTCAATCAGCGCAGCCTGGACGTAGATGATTTGCATGTCCACTTTCAGATCACCCCACGTCAGATTCTTAAGTCATTAGCGATTGCGGTGGAAGAAATCGGGCTAACGCATCCGCTTCATGTGCATTGCAGTAATCTTGGGGTTGCCGGAAACATCGCATCGACGTTAGCGACCATCGACGCGGTGGAAGGGCGAAGATTGCATTTGACTCATGCGCAGTTCCACTGCTACGGCAAGGATGGTCCGCATGGCTATAGTTCAGCGGCAGTCGTACTCGCAGACCGGGTGAACTCGAGTCCGAATTTATCGATCGATGTTGGGCAGTTGCAATTCGGTCAAACGGTAACCTTGTCTGGCGACACGATGCATCAATTCTCCAATCGCAAGTTGGCAAGACCTCGGAAGGCGATCTTTCAAGAACTCGAATGCCAAGCAGGATGTGGAGTATTGCCGTTCCGGTATCGGCACGATCAATATGTTCACGGTCTGCTCTGGACGATTGGTTTGGAGTTGTTTTTGCGAGTTCAGGATCCGATGCGAGTGTTTCTGACAACCGACCATCCGAATGGCGCTCCCTTTACTGCCTATCCGCATTTGATACGCCTATTGATGAGCTATGACTATCGGATGGGAGTTTTTGAACGTCTCCATCCAGATGTTCGAGCGACCAGCTCGCTTCCTTCCCTTCGACGCGAGTACACGGTTGAGGAGATTGTGAAGATGACTCGTCTTGGGCCAGCCAGGGCGGTTGGATTGGCTGATCGAGGAGATCTGGTTCCAGGTTCGTTAGCGGACGTTGTGGTGTACCAGCGGAACGATAACCCCGAAGTGATGTTCGCCAACCCAAAAATGGTGTTTCGGCGAGGCGAGTTAGTCTATCAGGACGGGAAATGGATGGCCCCCTCCATCAAGTCGACCATTGTCTCTCAAGTGGAAATCGATCCTGCCATGGACGCTCGTTTACGTGGGATTTGGCGATCTCAGTACGGTTATTCGACCGACACGATTCGAATTCGAGACGAAGAACTAATGGGCCTGGATCGGCAGATCGAGCCTGCGTTGCTCCGCTAGGGTCTTGGCTTGGTACCACGTGTTGTGAAATACGTGGATTCTGCTATAGTTTGTGCGGTCTGAAAGTGCGAAAAATCGTTGGGATTCCTTGCTGGAAATGCATAGGGCCCGCAATGGTTTTTTGGAGTGTCCAAGTTCCTCTTGTCGAAATGGTAACCCCGTGTCGAACGTTCCTCCTAACGATGATTTTGATCAAAACGATCCAGCATCTTTGCCCTCAGCGGGTGGCAGTGGCGGAAATGGCGAAGGAGGTGGCGGCGAGCGGATGATCGAGGAGTCGATCGAGGACGAACTTCAGAACAGCTATTTGACGTATGCGATGAGCGTCATCGTCAGTCGGGCATTGCCGGACGTTCGCGACGGGTTAAAGCCATCGCAGCGACGGATTTTGGTTGCCATGAATGATTTGAGTCTGACGCCTGGTGCCGCTCGGGTGAAGTGTGCCAAAATCGCTGGGGATACTTCGGGGAACTACCACCCGCACGGCGAAGCCATCATTTATCCGACCTTGGTCCGCATGGCTCAAGAATGGAATATGCGGCATTTGCTGATCGACAAGCAAGGTAACTTTGGGTCGATTGCTGGTCTTCCTGCTGCTGCGATGCGGTACACCGAAGCGAGGCTCGCGGCCCCTGCGGCGATGATGCTGGACGACATCAAGCTAGATACCGTCGACTTTATCCCTACCTATGATGAAAGACGTTCCGAACCGGTTGTTCTTCCATCCAAGTTTCCAAACTTGCTCGTCAACGGAGCGACTGGAATCGCGGTTGGTATGGCGACCAGCATTCCCCCCCACAATCTTCGAGAAGTCTGTGCGGCGCTGATTCGCGTGATTGAAGATCCGGAAGTTTCCATTCCAGAACTCAACGAGATCATTCCGGGTCCCGACTTTCCAACGGGCGGAATTATTTGTGGTCGATTTGCGATTCGACAGGGATACACCACAGGTCGATCTACGATTGTTTTGCGTGCGAAAGTAGACGTAGAAGAGGGTAAGAAATCCCGCCTGATTATTCGCGAAATCCCCTACCAGCAATTTCGCGATCGCGTCATTGAGCGTATCGCTGATTTGGTTCGAAGCGAAAAGATCAAGGGAATCTCTGCCATTCGCGATGAAAGCGATTTGAAAGAGCCAGTCCGTATCGTTATCGAAATCAAGCAGAACTCGGATGCGCACGTCGTCCTGAATCAACTGTACCAGTTCTCATCGCTGCAAGAATCTTTCTCGATCAATATGCTTGCGTTGGTGGATGGCAAGCCTCGCGAACTGAGCATTAAAGAACTGCTTCAAGAGTTCATTCGTCACCGCGTGACTGTCATTCGACGCCGAACACAGTTCTTGTTGGCGTCGGCTAGAAAGCGAAAGCACGTCGTCGAAGGTTTGCTTTTGGCCCTTGCTGACATCGACAAAATCATCATGTTGATTCGTCAGAGTCGGACTCAAGCGGAAGCCAAGGTCAAGTTAATGGGTGTGGAATGCCCAGCTTCCATGATGGAACGCGCGCTTGGCGAACGCGGATTCGCGGACTTCCAACTGGAGCGTGGTTCTTCCGACGTTTACACGTTGACCAGTGTCCAGACTGACGCGATCCTTCGAATGACTTTGGGACAATTGGCGGGTCTGGAGCAAGAACGACTTTCTGATGAGCACGCATCGATCTTGGGCGAGATCGAAAAGTACCGCGTTATTCTTGGCGACTCGGCCAATATCTACGCCATCATCAAGGCCGATCTGGAGGAAATCTCTCGCAAGTTCGGGAACGATCGACGGACGGTTATCGATGGCGAAGAGCTGGGTAACTACAACATGGAAGATCTTATCACCGAAGAGACCATGGTGGTTACGATCTCGCACCAGGGGTATATCAAACGCATTCCCGCAACCACCTATCGCGCTCAAAAGCGAGGTGGCAAAGGGATCGCGGGACTTCGCGCGGAGGAAGAGGATCCTGTCGAGCACCTGTTTGTCGCAAGTACCCACGCCTATTTGCTCTTCTTTACCAATCAAGGAAAAGTTTACTGGCAAAAGGTCTGGGAGATTCCCCAAATGAGCCGCGAAAGTCGCGGTCGTGCTGTCGTAAACTTATTGAATCTAACCCCGGATGAAAAGATTCGCGACTGCGTCGTGGTTCGCGATTTCAACTTGCCCGGTCACTTTCTCATGATGGCGACCAAGAAGGGAATTGTAAAAAAGACCCAGCTGGAAGCTTACAGCCGTCCAAAGAAGGGCGGAATCATTGCAATTAAGCTTCGCGAAGATGACGAATTGGTAGACGTGGTGATCGCAAAGCCAAAGGACCAAATCGTTCTATCGACGGCGAATGGCATGGCGATTCGTTTCTCTGAAAGTGACGCTCGATCGATGGGCAGAAACACTTCGGGGGTCAAGGGAATCTCGCTCAAGAAGGGGGATGAACTTGTTGGGATGGTTGTTGCCGAGCCTGAGGCAACTTTGCTAACCGTCTGCGAGCTTGGGTACGGAAAACGTACTACCTTTGGTCCTGGCGATGAGATGGCAGGTCGCGACTTGAACGTTCTTGGTGATGAGAACAACGAAGATCCTTCCCTGGAAGAAGTGATTGAAGAGCCAGAAGAAGAAACGGAAGATTTGAGCTCTGCCAATCGATATCGAACCCAGCGTCGTGGTGGCAAGGGAGTCATTGACATCAAGACGACCAAGCGCAACGGACGGGTTATCGGAATTGTCCCCGTTAGTGACTTAGATGAGTTGATGATGATGACCGTTCGAGGAAAGATCCAACGGGTCGCAGCCAAGGACATTAGCGTTATCGGTCGGAACACCCAGGGGGTTCGAATCATGAGTCTGGACGAAGGGGATACTCTCACTGCCATTGTTCGCGTTCTACCGGAAGATATTGATGAGGCTGCAATTGAAGCCGCCCAGGTGCCGCCAACGGTTCCAGATACATTGCCTAGCGAATCAACTTCCCAAGAGCCGGATTCAGAAATGGATGCGTCCGAGGAAGATAGCGAAAGCTAATCAGGAGCTTCGCTTTGTCCGCTACCCCCTCCGAATCGTTGTTGATTTTGGTATGCACGTTCAACGAGCGAGCTAACTTGCCTAGCTTGTTCGAACGGATCTACCAAGTCGCACCATCCGCAAATATTTTGGTGGTCGACGACAACAGTCCGGATGGAACCAGCGAATGGGTGGTTGAACATCAACAATCCCATAGTAATGTTTCTTTGATTCGTCGTTCAGGCAAGTTGGGTTTGGGAACGGCCATTCGCGACGGGATGAACTTTGCGATCGATCATGGCTATCAATGGTTGCTGAATTTGGACGCTGACCTGAGCCACGATCCAGCCGCCATTCCAGCTTTGCTTACTGTCTCGCAGCATCACGATATTGTCATCGGATCTCGGTATGTTTCCGGCGGGGGGATGGAAGGATGCTCTTGGAAGCGTGTGTTTGTCAGTCGTTGTGCGAACGCCTATGCTAGGTTCGTGATTGGCTGGCAAGTTCAAGATTGCAGCAGCGCTTTTCGACTTTATCGAGTTTCCATGCTGAAAGCGATCTCTTTGGATAAGCTCCAAGGAACAGGGTATGGGTTCTTAGAGGAGGTGCTTTGGCATCTTCTTCACGTAGGCAGCCGGCTGCATGAAGTGGGGATTGTCTACACGGAGCGGCGAGAAGGCAAATCCAAGATATCGATCAAAGAAGCACTTTCGACGATACGCTCCATCCATGACGTTGCCAAACTGCAACGCAAGGATGCGGGATTACGTTGATTGGCTTGTATGGAAGAATCACGTTGAAAACAGTGTGTCGAGAACAATAAGAACAATAAAAGGAAAAGTTGGAAATGTCACCTCAAGAAAAAGCAGTCTCATTGAACATCACGTTTGCCAAGCAAGAGCCTGGTTATTTAGCCATGGTTGTAAAGTCGGGCAATTTGTTATTCACTTCAGGGCATGTAAGCGACATTAAAGGGAAATTAGGCGCGGGGGTGACAGTGGAGCAGGGCAAGGCAGCAGCTCGCGAATGTGCTGAGAAGATTCTAAATTCTCTATGGAACGCCCATGGTACGCTCGACGGCCTCAAGGTTGTTCGGGTTCTTGGATGCGTTAATTCCACTTTGGAGTTCCATGAGCAGCATCTTGTTATCAATGGATGCAGCGATCTTTTACACGAAGTGTTTGGGAAGACTGGCGACGGTTACCATGCGAGAAGCGCACTGGGATTTGCTCAAATCCCAACTAATTCCGCAGTCGAGGTTGAAGCTATCTTCGAAATCAAGACCTAAGAGAGCCAGACGATGGCGTGTGAATCAGGTCCAGTTTCGATGTCGATCCCATGTGTTTTGAGCAAACCAACAAAAGAGACTGCTTATCGACTGGCTTGCTCAGGTAATCATCGCAACCGGCGTCTAAGCACTTTTGGCGGTCTTCTGCTAAAGCATGAGCGGTGAGTGCGACAATCGGCATTGTGACTCCTTGGTCCCGTAGGGTACGTGCAAGCACATAACCATCCATGATCGGCATTTGGATGTCGGTAAGCAAAAGATCATAGGGCGTATTCAACTCGCACGAATGATTTAGCATTTCTAAGGCTACCTGGCCATTTTCGGCTACTTCGACGGTAGCCCCCGCTTTCCGAAGTAAAAATGAGATTAAGCGTTGGTTGTCCAGGCCATCTTCGGCGAGCAGAATTCTTCCTGGGATCGAGATAGTTTCGTTTTTGATGTCTACCGCAGGAACGTTACTGGTTTCTATGGATTTTACGTAGACAGCACCAGCAGCTGGAGTGAGCGGCAACTGCAACCGGAAACAAGACCCTTTATCGATTGCCGTCCGTAAGAGCAAGACATCTCCCCCCATGAGCATGGCAAGGCGACGACTGATGGTTAAACCAAGGCCCGTTCCACCGTGTTTGCGTGAGACGGTATTATCAGCTTGTTCAAATGCATGAAACAAGGAATGAGATTTTTCTGCATCGATTCCTCGGCCGGTATCTTCGATATCGATGATCAAGGACTTGCTTTCAACGGATGCTTCCACGCTGGCGCTGATGGTGATGGAACCAGCTTCGGTGAATTTAACTGCATTGCCAACGAGATTCATCAAGATCTGGCGCAGGCGAGTTGGGTCGCACATGATTCGATTCGGAATGGGTGTTAGCAGCTTCGCATTTAGCAAGACGCCCTTTCCGGCTGCCGAGGTGCGTAGAAGTCTTTCCACTTCCGAAAGCACCTCGATCAACGGCGTTTCGATAAACTCCAGTTTCGTTTTATCCGCTTCAATTTTGGATA
>CAITIF010000476.1 GCA_903892365.1 uncultured Pirellula sp.
AAACTCGCTCTTTTCCAGTTTGTCGATTTGGGCGTAAACCTTGGCAAGTCCTTCGGAGTCTGAAGCATTAAAGTATAGGCCGCCCGTCAAATCAGCAATCTCTTTCAGCAGCTCCTCATCAACACGAAACTGTGCAGGCACCAAAACACGCCGCCCGAAGCTGTCTTCTTGTGGAACCGGCACTACACCATTGCGACCGATACCGATGGTGTAAACCTTGATCCCTAATTCTTTGGCAATACCAGCCGCTTCACGCGGATCAACGGCCCCCGCGTTGCTATCCCCGTCCGTCAGCAGAACCATCACCTTGCTTTTTGCCTGAGCGTCCCGCAATCGTGCGATCCCCAAAGCGAGTCCATCGCCAATCGCCGTAGCAAGCTCTTCCTTGAGCATTTGTTCGTTAATAACGCGTCCCTGTCGATCACGAATCGCCTTCGGTACTTCCAATCCTTTTACGATATCGACAAGCGCACCATGATCCAACGTCAGCGGGCACTTGCTATCCGCAAAGCCACCGAACGCCACCAAGCCAACCAAATCGTCTCTGCGGCCAGCAAGCCCCAGCTTTCGATTCCCTTGAATGAACTCACTAACCACATGCCTGACGGCCGCGATACGATCCACGTCTTTGCCTTGGAGCTGAAAATCAATCGCTTCCATCGATCCTGAAATGTCCAGTACCAGCTCGATAGCAACACCGCTGCCCTTGATTCGCGATTCCGATTTCCCAGCTTGCGGTCGTGCTAGACCAACCACCACTAGGATCAACCCCAACGCATACACCAGTGGCAGAATACGCTTCACACGTTGAATCCAAGTGCGAGGAATGGATTTAAGATCAGCAATGCTAGAGAAAACCGCCGAAGGCTGAAATCGAGTTCTCGCGCGCAGCCAAACCAAACCACAAACCAATGGGATCGCAATCAACCAAAGCCAGGACTCGAATCGAAACGCATCCATTTAGGTCACGAGCCTTTCCGGATCTTCTGGAGCCATCCCAGGCCCGGTCGCACCCGTGGGCGGTGTCAAAGGTAGTCGAATGAACTCACGTGCTCGTTCGATGGATCGTTCAATCTGACTAGATTCCGGAAGCGATCCAGCATACTTGACCATGTCTGCTGCCTCGAGAAACTCCTTGAGGCTGTCCGATTGCGATTTGCTGAAGACTTCTCCTAACCGTGAGTCGCGTAAGAATTCTTCGGTCGTTTGCTCTGGAGCTCGGATGCCGGTGCTCCCTTCGATGAACTCGCGTACGATGGCTGTTAATCGCAAGTAAAATTCTTTGACGAGTCCTTGGGCGGGCAAGTTTTCCGCCAGCAGCTGCCGCAGTTGCTCCGACGCAATCTCAGCAGGTGGACGCGCAGGTACAACCGGGGATTTGAGTTTCGGATTACGAGTGAACCAGAGCAATGAAATCAGAATCAGTCCAAGCATGCCACAGGGGATAATCCAGTTCCATGGCACCTTGCTACCAAGCGCGATCGGCGGAAGCATCGGTTCGAGATTGGCGAGATCTGGGACCTGCCCGTCAAGCTCCGAGGTGATCGTCATCTCGATCGGTTTGGATTCGATGCGTACCTTTTGACCTACGGCCTCCGAATCTGGACGGTTGTCCGTAAACTCAATCGCCAAGGTGCGAATCAGATGCATTCCCGAGCTAACAGGTTCGAGTCGGTAATGAAACAACCGCGAATGCAAAGGGATGGTCTTTCCTTGTAGATCGGTACTTTTCTCGCTGTAATCGAGAACAAGAAAATCCCCCACCGCTTGCCCGAACGAAGGTGGTTCGATCAACACACCTTCCTTGCCTTCGACCAATACTTCCAGGTCCACCACGTCAGATAACCTTGGTGATGACGGTGAGGCGCGCAGAGTCAACTTGACCGGTCCAGAAACAGTGCTTGATTCGAGATGATTTGTGGCATCCTCTTGGAACCCAAGAAGTGGATGCACAATAAGACATGGAGCGAAAATAAGAACAAAAAGGTACAGTAAGGAGTGTCTCAGGACAGCGTCAGTTCTCTTACCGTGAAAGCTCGATCGCAAGGAGATCATCGCTGCTGCTCCCTCATTCGGAAGAAACGTTGCAAGCTTTGTGCATAAGATTGATCCGTTCGTATTTCTAAACGGTCCACGTTGGCTTTTCGGAGCGAATCCCGCAGGTTAGCTTCTCGATCGCGGGCCGCTTTAGCGAATAAGGCTCGCACTTTAGGATGGCGTGTATCCAGTTCCAAAAGCTCGTCTGTTTCGGCATCTCGCAAGGTAATGAAGCCAACGTCGGGTAGCTCGAGCTCCCGAGGGTCTTGCAGAGTTACCGCGATGCAATCATGCCGTTGGTTGGCGACCGACAAAGCTCGAGAGCAATCCGGTCCAAGAAAATCGCTCAGTACAAACACGACACACCTTCGTCGTTGAACCCGCCCCAAATACTCTAATGCTTTCGATATGTTTGTTTCCGCCTTGATTGGCTCGGTCGCCAGCATTTCACGAATCAGTCGCATGACATTACCACGCCCCTTGCGGGGTGGAACAAATTTCACCACATCATCAGCGAAAAACATCAAGCCGACTTTGTCGTTGTTCTTCAGTGACGCAAGCATCAGAACAGCAGCCACCTCGACAGCCATTTCCATTTTGCTGAGACGTTGCGAGCCAAACGAACCGGATGCGGACACGTCGACAGCCAGAAAGACCGTCAGTTCGCGTTCCTCGCAAAAGGTCTTGACGTATGGTGTATTTGATCTCGCAGTAACGTTCCAATCGATGCAACGAATTTCGTCCCCCGGAACGTATTCTCGGACCGAGTCGAATTCCATGCCACGCCCTTTGAACGTGCTCATGTACTCGCCAGCCAACAGATCGTTGACTTGCCGACGAGCCACGATTTGGATGCGACGGACTTCCTTTAAAATGTCTTCCAGTTCGCGAGCGGCCATAGGATCTTAGGGTACCGGTACCGATTCAAGGACCTTACGTACGATATCATCGGAAGTCATTTCTTCCGCTTCCGCTTCGTACGACAGAATGATTCGGTGACGCAGAACTTCGAACGCAATGTCCTTTACATCCTGCGGAGTCACGTAACCTCGACCGGCCAAGAAGGCATTTCCTCGGGCTGCCAAGCATAAATTGATGGACGCTCTTGGCGAAGCCCCACACTGAATCAACGGTTTGAGGTTGCTGAGC
>CAITIF010000477.1 GCA_903892365.1 uncultured Pirellula sp.
AGTGTCATCCGAAACAAACCTACGTTCTGGTAATCCACCAAAATGATGCTGAGATCTATCAACCAATTTTGTGCTGTCGCAAGTCTGTGTCTTGTTGCGTCCGTTAGTTTTTCGCAAGAACCGGCGAAGATCACTTACGACGATCATATCAAGCCGATTTTTCGCGAGCATTGCACTTCGTGCCACAATACCAACGATAAAAAAAGCGGTTTGTCTTTAGACTCTTATCAAGCGGTCATGACGGGCGGTAGCGGTGGCGCTTCGGTCGTCGCTGGTGATTTGGATTCGTCGCGATTGTATGCATTGACGGCTCACAATGAGCAGCCATTCATGCCACCGAATCAAGATAAGATTCCGCAGCCGAAGATCGATTTGCTGAAGGTTTGGATCGAGCAGGGGATGCCAGAGAATAGTGGCTCTGCCATCAAGAAGCCCAAAGCAAGTATGGCGGCCTTGAGTGTGGTTTCAGTCGGTCGGCCTGAAGGGGCCCCTCCGATGCCCGCTTCGCTACTGAGGCAAACACCCTTCTACACTCCTAAAGCAGCAACCATTTCTGCCATGGCAGCTAGTCCTTGGTCCCCCTTGGTTGCGGTCGGTGGTCAATCGCAAGTCTCACTGTACCACAGCGAAAATGGACAGCTTCTCGGCGTGATTCCATTCCCAGAAGGGGAACCTCAATCGATTACCTTCTCAAGAGATGGCAAGCTCATTTTGATCGCAGGTGGACGGCATAGCGTGGACGGTTATGCCGTCTTGCACGAAATTGCAACAGGCAATCGTATCGCTCGTGTTGGAGATGAACTGGACATCGCTTTGGCGGCTGACATCAGCGAAGACAATCAACTCATTGCTTTAGCTGGCCCGCAGAAAATGGTTCGGGTCTATGAGACGCTCACCGGAAAACTCAAGTACGAACAGAAAAAGCATACGGACTGGATTTACTGTGTGCGATTTAGTCCAGATGGTTTGCTCCTTGCGACAGCCGACCGAAGCAGCGGTCTAGTGGTTTGGGAGTCACAAACGGGTCGCATGTTCGTTGACCTTGCGGGGCACAAGAACGAGATTCGCAGTATTGCTTGGAGACCGGACTCGATGGCTTTGGTCAGTGGATCCATGGACGGAACGATCAAGATGTGGGACATGAATGAAGGGAAACTGATCAAGTCCTGGGACGCGCATGGTGGTGGAGTTGCTGCTGTCGCGATTTGTAATGATGGCACCATGGCATCGACAGGTCGTGACAACAAGGTCAAGATTTGGGACGCTGCGGGAAATGCCGCCGGTGAAATGCCGGCACTTGCAGAGGCGGGCCATGAAGTTGCTATCACTGTGGACGGGAAGCAAGTTGCAGCAGGTGATTGGCTAGGAAACGTCAGGCTCTGGCAACGTGCTAATCCAGCCATCGAATTTCGAGTGCCCGCCAATCCGATGCCTCTTGATTTAGCCTTAGCGGAATCGCAAGGTCAACTACCAGCTTTGGTTGCGTCTGCTACAGCGACTCAAGCTGACCATGCCGCGAAACAAGCTCAACTCGTTGCTTTGCAGCAGGAGCTAGCCGCGGTTCAATCCCAGTCCACTTCGCTTGCTACTCAATTGCAAACCTGGACAGAGCAACAAGCAAAAGTAAAAGCGATTGCCGATGCAATTCCACCGCAGATTGAAGCCAAAGTCGCTGAGACGGCTCCGATGAAAGCCATGCAGGTAGAGAAGTCCAATCTCATGGCAACGACCCTCGTCGCAAAACAGCAAAGCGATGAAGCTGTTGTTACTTTGACGGCAACACGTTCGGCCGAGGGTGCAGATGTTGCGGCCATCGACGCTCAAATTGCAGCGGCGACGGCTCAGTCCCAAGCCCATGCTGCAACCGTAGCCGCATTGCAGGCGGAGCTTCAAACGCTGACTACCGAAATCACCAATCGGGAAAAACAGATCGTCGATTTGACAGCAACCTTGGAAGCTCAAAAGGTGGAAATGGCATCGTTGGCCAAGCAGATTCAAGACGGCACCGTTGCCAAGACGGCTGCTGACAAGAAAATCGAAGAGGTCAATGTTGCGATCAAGGGTGTCACCGATGCAACCTCTGCGGCCCAGGTCGCGATGCAGAACGCGAACAATGTTCTAGCGGCTCGTCAGCAATGGATTGCAACACTGCAAGCGGACATGGCTAGGTTCGCTGCGTTGCCTGCGGA
>CAITIF010000478.1 GCA_903892365.1 uncultured Pirellula sp.
GGGTTGCTGCGGAACCAAAGCACTAACTCGGTCCCGAAGGTAGACACCAGGATTGCAAGCTCCGTCCCCGGTCGTGTCGGAGGAGCTGCGGCAAAGTCAAGAATTTGACAATCGCCCAGCGCAAAGCCGTTTGGTCCTACCACGCGACGCGTGGGAAATCGACGGGTCGGAGCCCCGATGTAACTGAAAACGAACGTGCCAGGGCGGCTCTTCTTCAGGATCCGATCATGGACCCAAACTGGATAGCTTCGGATTCGGCCAAGGGTGTCCAAAAACAACCCCGCTAGACTCCAATTTTGAACCGCTTGCAATTCCGTTTTGATCGTCTTCGCATTGGTCCAAATGTCAGTGCATTCCGGGCTGGCTCTTCGAAGTATCGAGTAACCGATTCCGTTATGGCAGGGTGTTCGCCCCTTGTTGGATGGACGCATGTTGATCGGAAGAATAGCCGTAAGCCAGCACTTCTTGGAACCTAGCGTTATCCGTTTCTGCTTTTCGAGAGCACTCATGCAAGCCGCAATCAAAAACTCATTCTGAGAGCATTCCCGCGCCTGGGCTGCTTGTCTGATGTTTCGAGTAGTCCCTTCATCAAACTTGATGGGGAAAAGATGAAGTCCTTCAAGAACAGGATCTGCGGGCTGGGGCCGGCTGGCCATCGACGCAGGTGTCGTTTTTTCTGTCGCCAGCCTCGCTAAATGAAGAGCAGGTCGAGTCATGTACTTGACTAACTCGATCAACATGAACTTGGTTGCGGTCCATCGACTTACCGGATGTGGGATGGAACGATCCAAGACATGTCGCGTCGAAAGATTTCCAATTTCTGTCGGCTTCGCGAAGCGAGGGGGCGAACCGGCAAAAGCATCTTCCTTCTGTTCATTGCGTATGGCGCGCTCATAGGCATCGAATAGATCGGATGAAAACTCTAAAGCACCGATCCCATCCGAAACAGCATGATGGAACGTGCAAATCAGTTGCCAGGAATCACCCTTGGGAACCATTCCCACTTTGATCCCACATTCTCGACTCAAATCGATGAATTGCCAGTCCTTGAAACACTCGGCGTTCCATGCTCCCGCTATCGGCTCCAAAAGGTGAACCTTGGGAATCGATGAAGTCATTTGCCAAAACAGTTTTCGTGTTCTGGGATCTTCGGACATGATGCATTGCGTTAAGGGATGCAAATGGATCGCTTCTCGCAGAGCCTGCTCCCAGGTACTAAGCTTGCATGGCCCATGAATCGTCCAAACAAAAGTAAAAGTCATGGGATACTGGGGCGAATCGTCTTTCGCCATGTACCACTCAAAATGAGTTGGATCCGCAAAAGGTAGATGAGGCATAGCTAGGGTCTGTTGATTGTCTTGGGAATGACTCATCGTTTTATCGAATGGCTAAAGGGATCTCATCTGGGGGCAACAGCAGGACACACCCGGAAACCTTGGCGTTCAAGAGTTCGATGAAATGCGAAGTGCCTTCTTCGATACTGATCAACTGATGACCGTTGCGTCCGAGCGACCAAGCGCTGGCCGGACGAGCTGCCATGCCAACTTCGCGCCAGCCCGGCCATGCAATGGTAAGCACCTGGACATCAGGCCATCGAGCCGAAAGCGATTCCGCGAAACAGGCTTGAAAACCATTCGCCGCTGCATAGTCCACCTGTCCGGCGCCCCCAAAGAATCCTACGACAGATCCACATTGGATAAACCATCTTGACTGACGACTCATGAGGGAAGCCAGGCTCTTGCTCGCATCGATCTTGCATGCGAGCGTCCTACGAATCGATTCGTCCGTTTTCCGAAGCAGTTTCGTGGTTTGCTCGAAACCGGCACCGTGCAGGATACCATCGATCGGAATGCCACGCAGCTTTAATTCATTCGAAAAACTCTGCAGCTCCTTTTCCGATGTGACATCGATCGGATGGTACTCAAAGTCGATGTCATGCTGTCGCAACCAATGGAGATTGCGAGATAATTCAAGTTCAGAGTCACATCGGTTTGCAGCGGACGCGGGTGATAGCCCCGAGTTGAAGGCGATTCGACAACGTTCTCGCTTGCGCTCTGCCAAATCTTGTTCCGACCAATCGTAAAGAGCATCTTCCGGGATGTGGGTTCGACCTAGCAAAACAAGTCGAGTGCCGAACCTGCCTAAACTGCGTGCAAGCTGAGCTGTAATGCCTCGTCCTCCCCCCGAGACAATCCATGTTGAACCTTGCAGTTCCTGCGCCAGCCGAGCCTTCGTCGGTTCATGCTCCTGGCTGTCTAGAGCCATGGGTTTCCGCCCCTGTTGGCAGGTTGACAACGGAATCAATTTGGGCATGCACCAAGCGTTGCGATCGCGATGGAGATGGAGCATGCTGTAGGCTTCTGCAAGGCCAGCATGATGCTGGTCATCCGTTTGCTTTGTTACTTGCGATTGCATTCCAGAAAGACTCGATCGTATCAACCTTGCAACGTGAATCGCCGCGTTTGCTTCGTCAAAGTCCATCGACAAAACTTGGATGTGCACAGGGGATTCCACAGAGAGGTCGGGGCCAAATTGCTCCATCCAAACAGAACGCAACATGCCCGGCGCGCCCCAAGCGGAACCATGAAGCTGGCCATAGACATCCAAAGGTAGAATGACGATCAGCTGAATTGTTTTGCCCTGGGAGGAATGAGTGTGGAGCATACGACGCAGAGCTGCGATTCGGTCCGCAAAATCCTGAGTGGACA
>CAITIF010000479.1 GCA_903892365.1 uncultured Pirellula sp.
CCATGGTGGACGTCACATTCCTATTGTTGATTTTCTTCATGATCACGGCATCGTTTTCGAGCGAGAAGGTCATCGAAGAACCACCCTCGATGTCGGACAAAGCCTCTTCAACACCAAGAGAAGAACCCGACAAAGTTCTGGACACCGTCCGAGTTCAGGTTGACGAATTCAACGCGTACACCATTATCTTGCCAGGCGGAGAAGACCGGCAAGCGAGCAGCAAACAAGACTTGTTGATGGCATTGGACGACGCTCGTCGCGAGATCGTGACGGGGGCCAATGATGATGCACTGAAGATGGCTGTAGAAGCCCACGTGGATTCCATTCATGCGGCCGTAATTGCGGCCTTGGATGCCGGGCGTGACAAAGGATTTAGTAGTTTTCAAGTTACCGTGGTTGAGGAGTTTGATTAAACGATGGCAGCGTCGCAGTTCATAGCACTTCTGGAGAGCCGAGGCTTGCTCGATCCAGAAATCATCGCTGAGTTACATCGCCAGGTCGAACAGACCAAAGGTCGTATTACGCCTGAGGCTATCGCAAAGCTTTTGGTCGAAAACGGACAACTCACTCGCTTTCAAGCGACCAAGCTGGTTACCGAGCTGAACGAATCCTTGGGTGATAGCCGCCCCGACCCTTCGTTGGCCCTAAGAGGTGGGCGTCCGCTGGAAACCGCTCCGTCCGAGCATGATTCTGTAGAAGATCTGCTTCCGGATGACGTAGAGGAAGTAGTCGAGGTGGTCGAAGTCGTTGAGAATGGAATCGATGAAGTCGAGATCGTCGAAATTGCCGAGCCGAAATCGGCTCCATCCGCCAAAGGTTCAGCAGGCTTCGGCTCGGACGCAGCGATAGAGGATCAACCGAAGCGAGTGATACGCGATTCGAAGGTGAAATCCCGCAGCGCTTGGGAATCGTTTCGGATCATTGGCTATGCGTTTATTCTTTTGCTTCTTTTGATTCTGTTGATCCCGTTGGTGGGCTGGCTGATGAAGGGCTCTGCGGACGAGGCCTTCACCCGAGCCGAAGATGCTTACAAAGCCAGAGATTACGAGAAAGCCAGCAAGTCCTTTGGCGACTTTGCAGCAAACTACGCAAACGACACCCGATCTTCCAAGTCCAAAGTATTCGCGGGCCTCGCAAAAATCCGACAAGATGCTGAGAAAGCTGCTGATCCGAACGTTGCCCTTAAAACATGCCAAGATGTTTTACCTGGAATTGCAAACGAATCGGGACTGAACGAACTTCGGGGCGATGTTACGGATACGCTTTTGAGGATCTCCGAAAAATTCGTCGCGAAGATTGAAAACACCGATTCGATCGGAGGTAGAAAAGAACTGATCACGAAAATGGATCAGCAGCTGGAACTGATTCGAGACCCTAGGTACGTTGGAACTCAAGAAAGAACGCAAAACGAGCTTCGCATTCGTAAGATCGAAGAAGACCAGAATCGCTTGCTTCGGGAAATTACGCGTGGCGAAGATTTGGCATCAACACTTGAGGCAATGAAAACTTCGGTCGAGGCAAAAGATGTCTCGAAGACTTACGATTTGCGACGAACCTTGGTGCGGAAGTACCCTCAGCTTACTTCGGATTCAAAGCTCGGGGAACTACTTAGTGAAGCGACCAAAATACAACTAGGGTTGGTCACAGCATCGTCGACGATGCCAACGGTCAACAGCGAGATCGCAACCAAGCGGGCCCCGAACAAAGCTATTCTGGCCGGAAGAACGATCAGCGGTACCGATGGTGAATCAGGCTCTACGATTTACCTTCGAGTTGCGGGGTCAGTGGTGGCCATGAACGCTGGCAATGGCAAGGTTCTTTGGCGTCATCACATTGGACGTGATTGGACAGGCTCCCCTAAACGAATGAATTCGACAGACGAGAGTGACGTCTTGGTCTTCGTGCAAGAGCAGGGATTGCTAAAACGACTTGGGGCCGCGGATGGATCAGTTCTTTGGGAGACGACCATTCCAGGGCGGATCGTGGAACCATTGATCGACGGTGACGACATTTTTGTTGCGGCCCGCAGCGGTGACGTATTTTGTATTGATGCCGTGACTGGTCAAAGCCGATGGGGCAAAAAATATCCTCAAGCGATTGATATCGGACTTGGCGGATCTCCTGGCAAGAAAAAGCGTTACTTGGTCGGGGAGCACTCCAATTTGTACGTGGTTTCACGCGCCAGCGGCCAATGCGACGAAGTTGTTTATCTCGGTCATAACCCATCTACGATTGCGGTTCCGCCAATCTGGATTTTGAACCATTTGATTTTGTTTGAGAACGACGGTACGGACTTTTGCACGATGCGAGTCTTCAATACCGACGAGGAAGGTATGGGGCTGACACCGGCACAGAACCCGGTGATCTTCCGCGGTCACGTGGTCGTGGAACCACAGGTGGACGGAAGGCGATTGGCGGTTGCGACCAATCTTGGTGAAGTTGCGATTATGGATGTCGAACCATCCAATGCAAACGACCGGGTATTCAAGCTGGTTAGCTTGGTTGGTAACGAAACCACACCCAAAACCACTTGGCCTTTGATGGCCGGGAATGACCTGTGGTTGGCTTCGACCCGCCTTATCTACTATCAAGTTCAAGTGACTTCGCAAAAGTTGAATCGCCAATGGCTTAATGAAGATGGTGATCAATTCACCAATCGGCCCATGAAGGTGGATGATCATGTTATTTACACTCGCTTTGTACGAGGCAATTTGGGAACACGCGTCAGTGCGATCAACCCGACCACTGGAAAGCCCATTTGGGAAACGGATGTTGCATCCCCGGTGATGTCTTTGGGAACGGACGGCAAGGGGTTCATTGCATCTACAGCGCAGGGGGCGGTATTCTCATTGGATGCGAAATCGTTCTCGGGGGAAGTCGCAGTGGAACCTATCGAAAACCTCGGCCGAAACCAACGTTCCTTGACGTTTTCCAATCCGGTTGTTCTAAAAGATTCAAAAATTGCACTGCTGAATCAAGCGGATGGAAATCAATTGTTGTTGATCGATCCTGCCCGTCGTTCTTCGAACCCATCGAGATTGGTAGCGATCGAGCTTGGAGGAGGCGTTCCATCGAACGAACCGTTGGCCTTAGGGAACGGGGCCGTCTTGGTCCCCTTGAACAACGCTCAAATTGCAATGCTCGATCCAGAGAAAGGCAAGTTGATCGGTACGCCCTTTCAGCCAACCGTCCAAGCGGGAGAGCGACCGGTATGGTTAAATCCCGTCATGCTGTCTGACAAGCAAAGTGTGGTGATTGCCGACGAGAATCGCAACATGGTGAAGCTATCAACGGGCAAACAGCTTCGTCCAATCACTTCCCAACCCTTAGATCGACCGTTGAAAGCCAGATTGGCGATCGTCAATGATGTGATCGTGGCGGTATCCGCAACAGCCTCTGGTGATCAACTCGACTTTTTTGATTCGGGCGAGCTAAAGCGAACTTCATCAGTCCCGGTTGAGGGAAGATTCTCCTGGGGACCTTACGCTCTTCAAGGAGAGAGCAGTAACATTGTGTTCGCTTTGAGCGATATCGAAGGATTGGTTGCTTGCGATTCTACCGGCAAGAAACTTTGGGCTGCACAGCTCGGCCAAGTCGTTTTGGTGGGACGGCCTCAAGCGATTGGCTCTGACATCCTTTTTGCGACAACCAGTGGTGAGATCATTCGTTTATCCAGCGAGACCGGCAAGACGATCGCTCGCGTTCAGATTGGCGAACCGATCAGTGGTACTCCTTTGTTGTTATCCAAAGGAATGTTGGTACCATGCGATGAAGGGGTTGTTATGACGGTACCTATCCCTGATGCTTCCCTTGATTCTGGCTCGGACACAACAGGTGCGAACTAATGGTGCGATGGTTCCAGTCCGCGATAGTACAAGTTCTTGGCTTGGGCATAGTCTGTTTTGCTGGTCAAGCATTCGGTCAGCAAGATAAGCTGCTTGAAGAAGTGGGGATCGTCGGGTCCGTTCTCGATGAAAAGGTTCCCTTCGATATCATCACTTTGAACAAAGAGGCCGGTGGGAAAAGCGTTCGGGTGAATCCTATCGATTTTCCGAACCGTAAAGTTCCATCTTCACCGAAAGAAACCGATCGCTTCAAGGTAACATTCCCGATCTTCCCGTCTCGCATTTACGACATCGCTTGGAAGGATATTCAAGCGGTGATTTTGTATGAGCAATTGATCCTGCAACAGGCTAATAAGCTGTTGGATAGGAAGCAGTTTGCAGAAGCATTCGAGCATCTCAACTTTTTGCTTTTGAATTATCCACAAACACCAGGGCTCTCGAAACTGAAGCGAGATTTTCTTTTTCGAAGCGCGACCGAAATGGCTGGGATGCGGAAACTGCCACACGCATTGGCTGTCTTGGAAGAGTTTCAGAAGTCGTTCCCGGACGACAAAGATAAGGACAAGATTCGAACTGCTATTTCCAACGTTTCCAACCAACTCATCGATTCGTATTTTGCCGCGAATGAATTGGCGACTGCCAAGGCGATGATCACACGATTGGAGAAGGATTACGCCAAGGATCCGCTTCCAGTAGTGCTCAAGTGGAAAGGCAAATTTCTGGAGATGGCAACCGACTTGAAGACTAAGTCCGAAGAGCTCCGAGATGCTGGCGACTTCCCGAAGGCTCGGCAAGCGGCGGTAAAAATGTTGGAAGTTGAACCAGAAATTGAAGGCGGGAAACAGCTGCTTAACGAGCTGATTTTGGCCTATCCCATGATTCGAGTTGCGGTCTTCCAAAAATCTTCCACGCCCGATCCATCTTCGCTTGCAGATTGGCCTTCTTTTCGAAACGGCCAATTGGTCACCAAGCCCATGTTCGAGTTCCGAAGCACTGGACCTGAAGGGGGGCAATATCGATTCACGTTTGGATCGTTCCAACACAGCGACGACCGAACCGAGCTTGACATGATGATTCAGAATCCAGGTAAGGACGGAGTGCCGGACAGTTTGGAGATTTCTCAGGCTTTGCTAAATCGAGCGATGGTTGGTCACCAAGCGTATGTGCCAGGTTGGGCGTCAATTGTCGATTCCATTTCGGTTTTCGGACCTGAAAGACTGAAGCTGAAGCTACGACGTCCGCACGTTCTTCCACAAGCTTTTATGCAATGGCAAATGCCCAGCCGA
>CAITIF010000480.1 GCA_903892365.1 uncultured Pirellula sp.
AGCCGAAAACCAAAACTTCACTCGACTTCAACTTTTGCACGATGGAACAGTGGGCCCCCAAACGATCAGTCCGCTCCAGCTTATTGGCACATCAGCCGACTTCAAGTTTGTTGCGACACCGGTGGAGTTCGTCGCTCCTTCTATCGATACCTTTCGAGCTTCAACGTCCAAAGTTTCTGACTCCTTGGTCCTGCAGGTATCAGAAACACGGACCAGTCCGCTATCGATAGAACTGGGCGCAAAGGATCCAATGGTGATCGAGGGAATTCGTGGAACCCCCATTCAACTGCCTCTAAGAGTGACTCGCCGACCTGGTGGCGAAGCCGCACCCATCCTGTTCCGCTTGCTTCAAGGCCCTGCGAAGGTCACTTCCGCCGAAGTCAAAATAGAGCCCAACATCAATGAGGGTACGATTGAGCTTCAAATCCCCAAGGACACGCCACTAGGCGAGTCTCTGGTTTGCGGCTTGTGCGAAACGACGATCTCGTTTCCCAATCCAGACCCTAACGCACCTGAGAAGACGATTAGTCGGGTGATTCAGCTTCCAACGAACAACGTTCGAATACGAATAGGAGATGCACCATGAAAGTGTTTCGATTCTTGCCTCTGATGCTTTTAGCGTTTAGCAGCGGCGTAAATGCACAGACACCGATTTACTTCGAAGATGCGGTGGCACCAATTCTTAGAAAGAACTGTATTGCATGTCACAACGCTACCCTTGCGGAGTCCGGCTTGAACCTGGAAACACCCGCCAAAATCATGCAGGGTGGTGATGCGGGGGCCGCAATCGACAACCAGAACATTGGTGCGAGTCTACTGATCACACGCGCGACCGGGGCTGTGGAACCGATTATGCCTCCGGCAGACAACACCGTCGGCGCGAGCCCATTAACCGCCGAACAAGTGGAAATTATTCGCGCATGGATCGCAGGTGGTTCACTCACCCGCGGCGAAACCAACATGCTACCGATTGAGATGAAGCTACCGGAGACAGCTCGCGCAAGTTTCGCAGTCACGGCCTCCAAAGATGGAGACACTCTGGCGTTTGGGCGTGGTGGAAGCATCTTTGTTTTCGACGCTCGACAGCTATCGCCGACACAACCGGCTACCGCCAAAGTCGATCCGACACCAGTACAAACAATAGCGAACGCGCATTCGGACTACATTCACTCGATGGCCACCAGCAACGATGGCCAATACATGGCAACCGGAAGCACGGGACAAGTAAAGCTATGGAAGAAACAATCCATGTCCTTTGAAGCCAGTCGAAAAGCCATGGAGGCAGCGGGAACTCTTTCTGCAGACGCCGTCGCCGCCAAAGCGTCGACTCAACAAAGCGTTAGGATTGATGAGAAACGCTGGCTGCTCATCACGAATCGAACCATCCAAGCCCTGGCGATGCAGTCTCCGGAAGCCCTAGAACCAAACCCTCAGGACGCATTAGCCATCGCTATCAATGCTTCAGGCCCCGTCGATATGATTGTGATTTCTCCAGACAAAACCAAATTGGCAACCGGAACTTGGGACGACGCAAAGTCCTTCACCACGATACAACTTTGGAGTATTGCAGAATCGAAGTTGATCGGTCCGATTCAGCGGAGCCGATTAGAACAATCCCAGTTTCTCAGTGCAGATCGCCTAGCGAAACGTCAGCAAATGACAATCGATCGCATCGCAAAGAGCCTCGTTGATCTGGAAAAGGCCGTTCAAGCGGAAGCCACTGCCGTTACCCAAGCACGCGAAATGCGAGACAAAGTTGCAAAGACTCTCGCAGATAAAGAAGCCGAAAAAGCAGCCGCAGCGCAAATGGTGGCTGATCATGAGAAGATGATGGCGGATACAAAAGCCGCCGTCGAAGCGGCGACGAAACAACTGGAGACGTTGACGGCAGAGCTCGAGCCGAAAAAGAAGAAGGTCACCGACATCGAAACACAAGCCACCGAAATCAAAAAGCAAGTGGATGTCGCCAATCAAACGGTTGCCGGTACAGAGCAATCCCAACAGGCTGCCGTGACCCGTGTGGAAATGACCAAACAGCTATCGGCACAGCGCACCGAAGAACTTACCGCACTTCAATCCAACGCCAATACGCTCAAGGTCAAGAGTGACACGATTCGATTGAAAGCCAACGCCCTGGCTTTTGCAAACGATCGAATGCTTACATCGACCTTCACGGACCCATCCAACAACACGTCCTACTTGGATATCTTTGCAACCGATACGCTCGAGCGATTTGAAACACAACAGCTTGAGCGCCAAGCGCCGCCCGCCGTCTTAGCTCAAGTGGCTTTGACACTTGGGAGTGCGCACTGGGTTCTTGATAAAACTTTTGATTCCCCCAAATGGATCGCAGACCGTGTTACCGCGTTAGCTTTTGATCCCTCGGGTAAACACCTTGCGATTGGAAGCGGCTTACCAAGCCGAAGCGGAAGACTCGCTATCGTGAATATTGCTGACGGTCAATTGGTGGCGATGCCAACAGCCATCCAAGCGCCCGCCGGAAATGGAGATGCCGACTTACATAGCGACACGATTTTGGGGTTAGCGTACTCACCCGATAGCAAGTGGCTTGCAAGCTGTGGCGCTGACAAAATGACGAAACTGATCGACGTTGCCAGCAACACGGTCACCAAAGTTCTGGAAGGGCACACACACCACGTTCTTTCGCTTGCATGGCAAGAAGATAGCTTCCGTTTGGCAACGGCAAGCGCCGACGCAACCGTGAAGGTATGGGATATCGAACGCGGAGAAGCCATTCAGACCATCGCAGGATTCGGTACCGAGGTTACTGCATTAACCTTCGTGGGCATATCCAATCAGATATTTACCTCCACCATCAACAACACCGCGCGACTCCACGACATCAACAACGGCCAACTGGTGCGTCAGTATGGGCCAGCCGCAGACTCCCTTTACGGCGTCGATGTTGTCCCCACCGGTAAGTTCGCCATGGCGGTTGGCCAAGAAGGGGTACTTCGAGTTTGGGCAGTCGACGACGGACGTTTGGTTGCAGAGCTAAAGTAATGGCATAGCGCATGTACTGAAACGACGCTGCGATACGTTCGATTGAAGCCCGCGTTCCGCTTCCGTCGAGCTCGTCTCGGCGGGGCACACAATTAACTGCGACCATGCCCACCACTGGCCTGCTTCGCTTCCGTCGAGTTTATCTCGGCGGAGCGAACAACTGAAAGCTACAGCTCGATGAGGCGATTAGCACACCAACCCTATTTCAACATTTCGGTGCAAGCCCGAATGTCGCTAGACAGCGTTTTTGGACTGGCAGATGTTTAGCGCAAATGCAACAGCCTCGCATCCGCGACGCGAATCTCTATCGAGCGCCGAAGATTCGTAGTTTCGGCGAGTCCATGATCTCTGCCATCTCTGCTGATTTGGTCGGCAGAGTGCTCAAGATGGTCGATGCAATTTCAGCATCGTGCTTCACGAGCTTGGTTTGGCAATTCGTCCAACGCTCTGCTCCCCAACCAGCCAACAGGACTTGATCACCCGCTCGGGAGCTTCGAATGGCAAGCTCAATGGCGGCCTCACGGTTGGGAACGATTTGAATCGATGCCGGGTGCTCGCAGCCATCAAGCACCTGCCAAGCGAGCTTTTGTCCCAGCTGCGTCGAATATCGACTTTGAGTGAGGATAACCCGCGAAGCGGAACGTTCTAAGACTCGACCGAAGGCAGCCAGCTGTTCCGCAGTCGCGGCATCAGGAATTTCCGCCACGCATGTGATCGGTGCTCCGTGCTTAGAAAGTGCGTGCATGGCTACCGCCAAACGGTCTGCTTGATCGCTGTTGTCGATGTAGACGGTGCATCGGTCTGCCCCCTGAACGCGTTGCATCCGGCCGGGAATACGTTGCAGCCGTTCGATCCCTTGAACGATCTCAAACAGCTCCAAACCAAAAGCGTATCCCACGGCAGCCGCACCCAGCATGTGCCTCGCGTTGTGATCACCCAGGATCAAACTGGTGATTGGCATCACGCAAGTCC
Source organism: uncultured Pirellula sp. (assembly GCA_903892365.1). GTDB lineage: Bacteria > Planctomycetota > Planctomycetia > Pirellulales > Pirellulaceae > JBKCUI01. The sequence goes on from CAITIF010000480.1 coordinate 3,997, forward strand.
CGGCGGAGATCATCATGGACTGTTCACCTGGCAAGCTACACAGCCGTCGTCCCCGAACATCCGCAACCGCATCCAAGCCGTAGCTGATGGCGTGCGGCTGATGACGTTCAATCCAACGGTTCAATCGAGCATCATCGGCATTGTAGACTACGATCCCATGGCCCTTCAGTTGTCCAACAATCCGATGCATGGCATTCTCGACGCCTCGTGCTTGCAGAGTATCGAGCCGCTGCGATTTGCGAAGCCCCGTGAACAAGACCACGTCAAACTCCATGCCGCTGGTTGCATGCGAGCGAAGCATTTCATCGCTCAGCTCGATAACCGCTGCGGGGCTCTCGTTGTCAGCACTGGCTTTCAGCCACTGCGAAAGCTGATTGGGATCTGCATTGTGAGAAGCCTCAAGGCCAGATTGATTTCCATCGCTCGCGCCCAAGCTGGTGTAGTAGGCGACGCGTTTCCCGATTCGCTTCATCATGGAAGCAACCATCAGCGAAGCGGTTGTCTTGCCGTGCGTTCCAACGACGGCAATCGTCAGCATCCTATCGGTCGGCTTGCCTGCCACGGCTTGGCATAGCTGAGCATATGCCTCACGAACGTCAGGCACGATACACTGAGGGACGCTGGAGGGAAGAAACTGTTCTGTCAGAATGGCTTTCGCACCCAGGTTGATCGCGTCGATCGTATCGCGTGCCAAATCGGATTGGCAATCCACCCCAGCAGCATAAATCCAATCGCCATCGCATCTTTCAACCGTACTCGCACATCGAACGCAGTGAATATCATCCGCACCCACAATCTGGGCCGACGGGAAAACTTGGCGAAGCGATACAGACGAACGACTAGTATTACGGGACATGCTTGTGGCCTCCTTGCCATTTTGGGTTTCCGCTTGCGAACGCAAGCTGCGTCGATTCTTTGACTTCCTATCGAATCTTCCTGATTCGAGGTTGGATCCCTTGGTTCGCAACTGGGATGCGTTCCAAGCCAATCCAACTAATCAACAACGTGTCCCATACCAGGGGTCTCCGTCAAGTCGAAAACCAATAAAATCATTGGTGAATGCTAGCAAAACGGTCTGTTCAGGACTCGCTGGCACGGCGTAATCGGTCCATCAAAGCGGCCCCGATTCCGACCTCTGGGACGCTCTCGCAGTAGACACTTTTTGCTCCAACTTGATCCGCTTGACGAAAGAAATCGAAAAGGCTTGACGCGTATTCCTCGACGGATTGGCACACCAGAATGCGAGTAAACTTCGGCGCATCGTTAGGTTCCGAAACGCCAATAAAAGCGGACGGTTCCGCTGCGGTCCGCGGCTGCGACACCATGTCTTTGACCAGTAAAATTCTTGCTTTTGGTTGATAGTGCCGGTGCCTAAGGCCCGGGGAATTGACGGTCTGATTCATCCCTTCCAGCGAGCCTGGCTGCTGGTCGGAACCCGCTGCGTTCGATCGCATGTCATAAACTTGAATACCCGGAACGACTTGCTGAAGAGCTTCTAAGGACACCCCGCCTGGTCGAAGCAGAGTCACTTGGGATGTGGACACATCGACGACGGTGCTCTCAAGTCCAAATTGTGTTGGTGCCCCTTCGACGATGCCAGCAATGCGTCCTTCAAGATCTTCGGATACCGCTTGCCATGTCGTGGCGCTCGGTCGGCCAGATCGATTGGCGCTAGGGGCTGCGATCGGAACTCCCGATAACCGTATCAGCTCGGTGGCGACAGGATGCGCAGGTACACGTACCGCAACAGTGTCTAACCCGGCGGTAACCGAGCATGGTACGACCGCTGATTTTGCAAAAACCAGCGTCAAAGGCCCCGGCCAAAATCGATCCATCAGAGCTTTCGCGACCTCAGGAACGTGGCTTACGATCCTGGAAAGCTCATCGCGCGATGCAAGGTGCACAATCAACGGGTTGTCCGATGGCCGCCCCTTGGCAACGAAAATCCTGCCTACAGCTGCAGCATCCAGAGCGTTTGCGCCCAAGCCAAAAACCGTCTCCGTTGGAAAGGCCACCAACTGCCCTTCACGCAACAATTCCGCAGCATCCCCTAATTGATCGATTGAAAAATGACGCGTCGTAATCAATGGCTAATGTTGGGTGCACCCGGATTTAGATTTTGAGGTGCGCTATTCTTGGGAGGAAACAAATGCGAAAAAAAGGTTCGTTCCCAAAAACTCGCCTTTCGAAGCCGCATGTCATTGGAAGGCAACGTGTGAACCTTTCCGCGCCGAGTCTCCAAAACCAGCTCGCCATCTTTCACTTGCCGAACGATCCAGTACTTGTCAACTTCATAGGAATACATCTCACCATGTGGCGATGGCGATATATTCTTAGCTCGGGGCCCTGGCGAAAGACTGTGCTTCTCCCGCGTATAGACGACCCAATCGTTTGGACTGAACGACCCAAGCATGTAACAGGACTCCGAAAAACGATAAAGCCTGGGAGTAGCCAAAGGTCAATGAAAGCAAATCACAAACGAAATTGCAACTCAGCTGGACCTGGGGGCTGGAAACAATACCCAGACGACCTATTCTTTGCTGTGAGTCCTACCGAGGCCAGACCAGGTTACCGGTCTTGACGATTTTTCAACAAAAACTTAACGATTTTTTTGGTTCTGACACTTGCGAATAGGTTTTGCTAGCAATCTATGGAAACGCCCCCTCCAATTCGAATCATGTTTGTTTGTCTCGGAAACATATGCCGATCCCCCGCAGCTCAAGCTGTCATGCAGAAGCTTGTCCAAGATCATGGGGTATCAGACCGCTTTCAAATCGACTCGTCCGGAACAGCAGGCTACCACATCGGCGCTCTTCCAGATGCTCGTATGATTGCTGCGGGGGACAAGCGAGGGATACCGATGACAAGTCGCGCGAAAAAGCTGATTGCGGACCATCTATCCCACCGGGATCTGATTATCGCCATGGATCGGGAAAACCTGGCAAACATTCAACGGCTGTCCAACGGCAAGACGGGGAACGTCCAACTGCTCAGCGATTTCCTAGACCAATCCTGGCCTCGCGACGTCCCAGACCCCTACTACGGCGAAGACGATGGTTTCGAGTACGTACTAGACATGCTTGAAGCTGCCTGCCCTGCCATTCTTAAAAGCTCGCTCGAATCCAACCCAAAATGCAACTAGGCATGCTAAGCGAAAAGTCTTTGGCTAGGTTTGCCAGTGATGGGATTCCCTAGTTGCTTGGTAGGGCACCTTCATCTCGGGTGTATCGATTCGCTTCTCACCTTGGAACAACGACTCTACCCCTCCAATCACCATGCCCGACGTTAGCAGCGTTCGCTCTACCGGGTAGGGGCTCTTGCCTTCCAGTACCAGCGTTTCCACGTGGCGTGCGAGTGGATTGAAGAAATCTGCGGTGGTAGCGCTGGTTCCTGGCATCGGAAGGTACATTTGGCACGAGACGATCTCGCCTGTATCTTTGCGCATGCCCGCATAGTTAAAATCGCGAATGTTGGTCATCAACATAGTCGTCCGATATCCATCCAGATGCTCAATCAAATATCCTGTGGTTCCTTGCAGATTCTTCCGAGCCCACTCGAATGTGACCGGGGCTGTGGGGTAGCCCGTGTCCACAGGCAAGTTATGGCTTCGTGTTAACGCTGCCACGACCAACTTTCTCGAAATTTCTCGTTCGGGTTTCGCGAGCTCTTCCCAAAGGTTTTCTCCTTTCAATGCATGGACGCTGGATATCCCTACCTCGCCACCTGCCCGACGCTCCGACATACACTGAGCCGTTTCAAGCCCATGAAAGTCGTAGCTATCCACACCGCCATAACAAACGCATGCGCTTTCGCTCATCGGAGTACCAAAAGGTAGATCGATCGATGGCAACCGCCAAGTCACTGGCAACGAAGAACCCGCCAGAAATCCAAACCCCAGCCGTTTGGAATCCTCGACCATTTCCACGCACTCGTTCCAGTTGGTGGACAAGTGCTTGTCGTTGAAGACAGGAACAGACCTTCCCGAACTCTCAAAGACCTTGACCACTTGCTTGAACCAATCGTACCGTGGGTACCGAGTCTGCCCCTTTTCATTGACCGGGTATTTGCCATGCTCCGCAATGATAACCACACCATCTACCGCTAATTTAGAACTTCCTAAGGTCAACGCCTCCGCAATGCTAGGAAATGCCTTCAGTCCGTATTTCTCTATTCGCGACTTGGCGAGGTCAGCCTCGGGCGTTTGTTCAATGTAAACCGAAGCCACATCGAATCGCGGCATCTGCCATCGACCGCCCCAGGTATAACCCATCGCATGCCGATCCAAAAAGTGCTGGGCATGC
>CAITIF010000481.1 GCA_903892365.1 uncultured Pirellula sp.
CTGATGGAAGTGCTTTTGGTCCTGGTGATCTTGGTGGTGCTTGCTGGCTTTGCCATCCAAAATCTAACCGGAACACTTGAAGGAGCCAAAGTTAAGCAAGCCAAAATTTACATCGGTATCCTTTCCAATGCACTCAAGCAATATCAGCTTGAAGTGGGCGGACTACCATCCGACATCAACGCATTGCACCAACAACCAAGCGACATCGCCGACCCCGCGTCATGGGTGCAAAAACTGGACAAGCCTATTGCTCTCGATCCATGGGGCAAGGCGTACGAATATAAGTTGAATGGAAGTTCGTTTGAAATTCGCAGTATTGGTCCCGATGGTCAATCTGGTACCACCGACGACATTACGTCCTAGTAGGACTGTCAGGATATGTAGCCATGTTTCGCCAAAAGAACTCAAATCGACCAGGCATCACGCTATTCGAGCTTCTTTTGGTGATGGCGATTTTGGTCGCGGTGGCAGGGATTGCTATTCCTACCATCGATTCGATGGTGACTAGCCGAAGGCTGTCCGAGTCAATCACTCAACTGAAAAATGAGTTGATGGAAGCTCGAGTGACGGCCATGCGAACGGGGCAAGCCCAAGTGATGCAAGGAACGATCAACGGGAACTCCTATTCGATCGTTCCTTGGCTTGGCACGAATGACTCTTCGGACGCCTCTCTTGGCGCGACCGTCCAAACCGCAGACGGATCGGTCGTCGAAACGGAATCTTCATCTGGCGGCGCGACGACGATGTCGGAGGATGGCACGCAGGACATGAAAGAGCTCGGAGAGGGCGTTGTGTTTTTTGGAGTCGAGACCTTGATCGATTCCAGGAATGCGTTGGAGATCCAGAAAACAGGTGAAGCTGTTCCCGCGAATGGGTCTGGCGGAACCACCAATGGATTGTCATCGCCCTTGCTGCTCTATCCCGATGGTTCATGCACAACGGCTCAAATTGTTTTGGTCGATGAACGAGGGCGAAGGATGGCGATTCAGTTGCGCGGAATCACCGGGCAAGTAAGCTCGCTGAGACTAACCTCGGTAGACCCTAGTTCTGTTTCTGTGGTTGCACCCTAGCGTCAATCCAAAGGACTCGAGCATGACTGAACTGACAAGGTTTACGGACATCACCCTAAGGAGAATGGGTCTTCATTGTCTTCGCGGGAACAATGTCTCTGCCATTCGTCCGGCGCATCGATGGAGCGGTCGAGTTCGAAATAGTCAACGAACGGGGCTGTCTTTGCTGGAGGTTGTATTGTCGCTTGCTATTCTCGCCATGTCCGTCGCGTTGCTTTCACAGATTACCAAGCAAGCTACCGACAATGGGATGATGGCTCAACGGCTGGCCACGGCGCAGATGCTTTGCGAATCGAAAATGTCGGAAGTGCTTGTCGGAGCGATCCCAGTGCAAGGCAACTCCTGGACCGAGATCACAGACGCAGGTGTGCGTGGGACTTGGTTTTATCAAATTCAAACCGTGACTGCTGAACGTAAAGACATGGTGGGTGTTCGATTGAGCGTATCGGATCAGCCGAATTCAACGACAGAAAACCCAGAGCTATTCTTCGTTGTTCGCTGGATGATCGATCCAAATCTTGGTTTGGATACGGCCCCGCAGTCGAGCGGGACGGGAACAGAAAGCGGTGGAACAACCGTGGGTGCTGCCAGCGGCAGTGCCGGCGGATCTGCGTCGGGAGGAAGCCGATGAGAATACGTCGTCAAGCTTTCACTTTGCTCGAACTGATTCTGTCGCTGGCGCTGACGGTTGCGGTTGTCGCTTTGATCGGCGGATTGGTGCAGATGTTTCTGATCAATCAAGAGCGAGGTCAAGACAACGTTCGGCAAGCCCAATTGGCTCGTGCGATTTTGAACATGATCACCGAAGACATTCGAACCACAGTTCGGTATCAGCCCTTTGACACGAGCGGATTGGAGCAGATGCTTTCTGGAGATCCAGCTGCCGGCGGGGCTGCTTCTGCGACTGCGTCTGGGGGCGAGGGTGGAGCATCCGGCGGCGCATCGGGTGGGGCAAGCAGTCCTGGTGCAACCGGACAAGCAAACGGTGGTGCAGCGCCCACTAGCGGGAGTGCCGCCGATGAGAATTCGTCCGAAAACGCTCCATTGCCACCGGGGCTCTATGGATCTGAAACGTCTCTGGAGATTGACATCAGTCGGCTGCCAAGGCCCGATGAATACTTTCCCCAAATGGCAGACCCCACGACCGGAAACATGGGGGATATGCCCAGCGACATCAAAACGGTGGGCTATTATGTCCAAGCCCCAGGGCCAACAGGAATTCAAGATCCGCTTGCAACGTTGATGCAACAGTCCGCAGCCGCTGGTAGCTCTGTAGCGAACGGGCAACCGAGCAACGGCGGGTTAGTACGACGGTCCGTCGATCGAGCCGTAACGCAGTTTGCCTACGAGTCCGCTCAAAGCGACGGACTGCTCAAAACGGGACAAATCGTTGCGCCGGAAGTGATCGCGATTGAATTCTCGTATTTTGATGGCGAGACATGGCAATCGCAATGGGACGGCAGTCAACAGGGACTTCCGCGTGTCGTAAAGGTAACGATCGCCTTGCAACGTGAAAGCTTTATGAATTCGAAACCGATGACTCAGGGTGCTGCCATGTCGACATTAACTTCGGATGTCATGCAAGAGTATGGCATCGACGTGTACTCGGTGAATACGATCATTCCAGGCTCGCAGCTTTTGGTTGCTCCGCAAGGAATGACACAATCCGGCTCTTCGGACAATGGAATGGGAGCGATGGGACTATGAGCAATCGAAAACGACGAAAATCATCTGAGCCAAGTCGAACCAGGAACCGCAAAGGATTGGACCAGAATGCTCTGGTACGCAAGGAAATTCCGAGGCGAGGCTTCATTTTGCTCGTTGTGTTGTTGGTCTTGGCTGCCATCACGCTCAGCGCGCTCGCGTTCACTCAAACCATGTTGATCGGTCACGAAGAATCGAGACTTGCGGGCGAGTCGATTCAGGCTCGCAATGCAGCTGATTCTGGTATCGATGCGGCTAGATTGTTTTTGTCTTCTAGTCGAAAAGACAGGGAGGAAGCAGGAGGTACCTACAACAACGCGTCCAATTTTCAAGCGATTCCAGTTCTGCAAGGGAGCAATCCTTTGAATGTATGCAACTACACGTTGATCGCATCGGATCTCGATGAGACGGGCGATTATGCGGGTGTTCGCTATGGTTTGCAAAACGAATCCGCGAGACTCAATGTGAACGTTCTACCAGTGATCGATAGCCAAATGACTTTGGGACAGGTCCTGCAGCAGGCGGGTGGTGCTAATTTGGCGTCCATGGGAATTGGTGCGAGCGGTGCAGGCGCGAGCGGTGCAGGCGCGGGGACTAGTGCAGCTAGTTCAGGAACTGGTGCTGCGGCGGCGGGGGCAGCCAGCGACGCTGCTGCTGGTGGAATAGGGCGTTCTCTGCTGATGGCGATGCCCGGTATGACAGAAGACATCGCTGATTCTATTTTAGATTTCATCGACGCGGACGATGAAGCTCGCGAGTTTGGTTGTGAAAGCGATTATTACAATCAACTTCCGACCCCCTATTCGCCCGTAAACGGACCCTTGCAATCGATCGAGCAGTTGCTTTTGGTGCGCGGCGTTACACCTCAGTTGCTTTTCGGATTGGATCAAAATCGAAACGGAGTCCTGGAAGCATCGGAATCAGGGACTGCACTGAACGGTACGGTCGGGACTTTAGATAGTTCTGCAACAGGTACTGATGCGAGTGACTCTGATTCGCCACCGGATTTAGGTTGGGCAAACTATATGACACTTTATTCCAGGGAAAAGAACGTTGCCGCCGACGGCTCAGCTCGAATCAACATCAACAGCTCCGATCTCGAAACGTTGCAGACTGACCTTGCTGCAGCGGTTGGTGACGATTTGGCAACTTTCATCATTGCCTACCGCGTAAACAGTGCCAATGTCGGAGCGAGTGGTGCTGGCGGGGCAGTGCCTGGCGGGCCTGGAATTCCGGGCGGTGCTGCTGGTGGGGGCGCGGCTGGCGGCGGTCGAGGCGGCCAGGGGAACGGGCAAGGCCGGCCTGGTGGTCCTGGTGGTCCTGGTGGTCCTGGTGGTCCTGGCGGTCCTGGCGGGCCGGGTGGTGCTGGCGGACCAGGTGGGCCCGGCGGAAATAACGGAAACGGTGGTCGACCTGGGGCAAGAGGAAACGGCGGGCAAGGTCAAGGGAGGCCTGGTGGTGGCGGCAGACCCGGAAGGTCCAATATCGACTTATCCTCGAATTCCCCGTTCTTTGCACCCATGGTCTCAAGCCCGCTTTCTATGGTATCGTTCCTGCAGCCCCCAGGTGGTGGGCGTGCTGCGGGCGGGCGCCAAGTGGGCGGACAGGGAAATGGTCAAGGTGCTAGCGGTCAAGCAGGCCGTGGGCAAGCCGGTGGTGGCCAGCGAGGCAACGGACCAGGTGGCAATGGACCAGATGGCAACGGGCCAGGTGGAGGCAATGGCAGAGGACCGGGTGGGCCTGGTCGCGGCAATGGTGGCATGGTGGGTGGCGTTGGGGGAGTTGCCGGGGGGGCTGGAGCCGCCGGTGGAGGTGCCGGGGCAAAGACGCAAGAGTGGAAGGCGGCCAATTTTGAGTCCCTGAAAATCGATACTTCGCAGGGTACACAAGGCAAAGTTCGACAAGTTTTGGATTTGATTGGGGCACAGTTCACAGCGAATGTGAACAACGAACAGGTCACGTTTACGTCGCCCCTCAATCCGTCGCCGATCGCGATGGCGACTTATTTACCAACGATCATGGACAAACTCACTGCGGTGGAAGCGACAGTTCTACCAGGTCGGATTAATATAAATGAGGCTCCGCGCGAGGTTCTCGCCGGATTGCCAGGAATCTCGGAAGAGGTTTTAGAAAAGCTGATTGAATCGCGTTCGCAAGAAGCAGACAACAGCAATCGAAAATTGGAAACATGGCCGATGGTCGAAGGGATCATCACGTTACAAGAAATGCAGACCATTGCACCGCTCGTTACTGCGGGTGGCGATGTGATGCGAGTCCAGAGTGTGGGGTATTTTGAACAATCGGCTGGATTCGCAAGAATCGAAGCTGTCATCGATGCTTCCGGCTCCGTTCCGATCGTGGTGCTCTATCGCAAGATGGATCATTTGGGTCGTGGGTTCAGTCAAACAACCTTGGGACAACGCGCTCAAGGCTTAACCGTATCACAGTGAGTATTCATGTCCCGACTAGTATCCATCGAATGTGACTCGAACGAGGTCCGTATTGCGGTTGGCTCGAGTGGCCTCACAGGCCTGACTCTGGAGCACGTCGTCAGCGGTCCGCTTTCGCTTGCTCCGAACGAAGATCCTCTCAACAGTCCTAAGACGCTGGAAGCGGTTCAGACTCTTCTTAAGGGAATCGGAGTCAAATCGGGTAACGTCGTTTTCTGCGTGGGCCGAGGTACGATCGAGCTTCGATCGCTGACCTTGCCAACGACCGATAAAAACGAACTTCCGGATATGGTTCGCTTTGCAGCATTGCGACAATTCGCGAACGTTGGAGATCATTGGCCGATTGACTTCGTGGTTTTACCATCGCAGCAAGAGAACATGACCGATTGCTTAGCGGCGTCGATCAATCCGGCCACGGTGGAGCGTCTGAGCCGTGTCACAGAGTCGCTCGGATTGACATTGACTCATATTGTCCTCCGTCCGATGGCATCGGCCATGTTGGCAGCTCTCAAGCAACCGCAACTGGCGAATTCGACCGTTTTGTTGGTCGAAATGTTTCGTGACGAAGCTGACATGGCGATCTTGGATCAAGGCCACGTTGTGTTCATGCGCAACGTTCGCTTTTCGCATCCGGCCGATTCGCCAGCCAACTTGCAGACGCTTCAAGGAGAAATCAAGCGAACGATTATTGCAGCTGCTTCGCAACGTACGGATTTAAAAGTAGAGCATGTTCGGGTCTGGGGAAGCCAATCGCATCGCAGCGAAATGTGCGCTACGTTGACCGCATCTCTGGGACAAGCCGTCGAATCCATCGACCCGTTCGATCTGCTTGATGCATCGAAAGCGGTTCGACTGGAAGCAGCCAATGGCACAGAGGCTATCCTAGGCAAGTTCGCTTCGTCGATCGGTGGTTTGATTGCGACTCAAGCATCCGATCGGATCATCGACTTTTCCAATCCACGTAAAAAAGTAGAGGCGAAGAGCCCATTGGCTCGCTACGCACTCGCAGGAACGGCAGTAGCAGTCCTGTTAGGATGCGGGTACGGTTGGCATTGGATGAAGCATTCTGCGTTAGACTCTGAGATCTCCCAGCTCAATAGCGAATTGGCCAAGAATGTTGACTCGCTGAAAATCGCGTCGAAGAAGCTTTCTGATTGGAAGAAAGTCGAATCGTTCTTGGAAGGGGACCACTCTTGGTTGGATGAACTCGAATATTTGTCGGCCCATGCGTCCACTGGCGAGAAGGCTATTTTCGGAGTGACCACGTTCGTCACCGATACACGCAGCAATTCCGCCATGATCTCCACCAAGTTCTTAACCAAAGAACAAGAAGATGTTCCGGATCTTCAAGCAGCGTTTCGCGATGCGAATCACACGGTTCGGGGGAATAAGGTTGGAAGCAGCCCAGACAAATCAGGGGCTTTTCCTGTCGCTGCCGACCTAAACATCAAGCTCGGAGCGGCAAAGGTTACCGACCCTCGCAGAACGCCCAAAGCCAAAGCTCCCGCCAAAGCGGCAGAGCCAACCACAACGCCACTAGTACCAAGCACAGCATCACCAGAGCCTAGCTCCGTACCCACCCTACCTTCCGAAGGGACGCCACCAACTGTCGCAGACTCCACCAGTCCAGTACTTCAACCAGCCCCCTCACCCTCACCATCACTGACTGCTCCTTCGGAACCAGCAGCCACACCTGAACCATCCACATTACCTGAACCAACTCGAACTGAGCCAGCACCGACTGAACCAGCACCGGCAGAACCAGCACCGACTGAACCAGTACCGACTGAACCAGCACCGACTGAACCAGCACCGACTGAACCAGCACCGACTGAACCAGCACCGGCAGAACCAGCACCGGCAGAACCAACACCGGCAGAACCAACACCGGCAGAACCAACACCGGCTGAACCAACACCGGCTGAACCAACACCGGCTGAACCAACACCGGCAGAACCAACACCGACTGAACCAACACCGACTGAACCAACACCGACTGAACCAGC
>CAITIF010000482.1 GCA_903892365.1 uncultured Pirellula sp.
CTGGGATACCAGGATCATGCGAACCCTAGGCATCCCCGATCAATTCATTGAACACGGGGACCGAAATGAATTGATGGCAGAAATGGGGCTGGACCCCAATGGTATCGCCAAAACCTGCCGATCGCTCAGTGAACGTTTTTCTGACGCGAACCATGCGGGAGTTTGACGCGTGAACGCTCCCACCACATGGAGTTGGATTCGGGACGGTCGGTCGCGACCTCGAGTTGTTGTATTGGCCGCCCCCAATCGACCTCGTGTGCAACAGGAACTCAAGACTGTTTTAGAAACGATCGAAAAGCATGCCGAGATTCTGGCTGTCGATCAAAACTTTGAATACGAATTTGAACATTGTACTTCGGACTTGGTGGTGGTCTTGGGAGGGGACGGTTCGATCCTGCAGTCCGCGCGGCAAATGGGACATCGTCAACGACCTGTGCTGGGGGTCAATCTTGGACGCCTAGGATTTCTTGCTGCCATTCCTCCCCACCGTTTCGTGGATATCTGGCCTGATGTATGCGCTGGGCGATTGTCAGTTACGAACCATTTGATGCTCCGATGCGACGTTTATTGGCGAGGCAACTTGCAGCATACGATGTTGGGATTGAACGAAGCATCGATCCTGGGTGGACCACCGTATTCCATGATGTACATCGATCTCCATATCGATTCAGTTTTGGCCACAACCTACGCGTGCGATGGATTGATTATCAGTACCCCCATTGGTTCAACCGCTCATAATTTGTCGGCCGGCGGTCCAATTTTGCGAAGGAATCTTCAGGCTTTTGTCATCAGTCCTATCAGCCCTCATACCTTGACGATGCGGCCGGTCGTGGACACGGCGGATCGCATTTTTGATCTGACAATGCGGACAGAACATCCCTCCGCGAGTATCTTGGTCGATGGACGAGTGCTATGCCATTTTGGCGATGAGCATCGAGCCAGAATAAGTCGCGCTCAAGACACTTTTCAGCTGATCAGTGTTCCCGGCCACGATGACTACCAGGCATTACGAGACAAGCTTGGCTGGAGCGGAAAACCCAAGCTGATTGAATAAGGAAGAGCCAAGCTTCGCACCAAGTTTGCTGTTCGAGCCTCAGTCGCAAACTTTGGAATCCGAGTACCTGGAACCGAGCGATTCGGCTAAAATCTACGGTATACTTGGCGGATAGCACGCCGTTTCGATCGTTCCTAACCCAAATTCCTTTGCTTCATGACAACCACTTTTTTTCGCACTCTCTTCTGCTTGGTTTTCGTGATCGCTGTGCCGATCGTGGGCTTTTCGCATCCTGGGCATGGAAATATAGACGATGGCAACACAGTAAGTCATTACCTGACCAGCCCTCTGCATTTGCTGCCTGTGATTCTATGCGTAATCGCAATGGTATTACTGGTGGCGGCAAAGCGAAGTTTTTTTGTGGCCATGGGGCGACGAGCGAAAGCCTGTCAGCGATAAATCCTCTGGCTGCGGATTGCTGATTCATGTTGGTGTTCTGTAGCCTTCATTTGTGGTTCTGTGGCGTGAAGCCAACGGAAACCCTGGTAGCAGATCCTAATAAGTAGCACATCCTTTCACGTAGCAGATCCTAGTGCGTAGCACATCCTTTCACGTAGCACATCCTTTCACGTAGCAGATCTGGCCACAGATCTGGCCACAGATCTGGTTTTCGGTTCGTTACGCAAAGAACGAAACTGGGCCTTGAGCCCATAATTCGCAACACGTTTGGTGCGCTAAAATCATCGGTGGCGAGACC
>CAITIF010000483.1 GCA_903892365.1 uncultured Pirellula sp.
GATGGCCCTAGATCAGTGGCCCCAGAGTCAATGGACTGAGTATGGAAACGCTGGTTTCGATCCTTCGCGCTGCGCATTGCAAAAGCACTCACCATTTTTTCGCCATTGATTCGCTTGGGGAGATTACGTCCACGCGTGGACTTGCCTTGTCGAGATTGCTGCTGGAACATTTTGATCAGTATTTGAAGGGGGCCAAAGATCCCGACAACGTTTTCAAGGATTTTGAAAACCATGTTGTGCATGTCTCGGACGGGTATTGGGGTGGGGCAGCCAAGGCCGGCAAGAAATGGCTTGAGCTGGCTTTGCAGCAACTTCAGTCGGGAAAATGGAAGGAAGCAGCTTATTCCCTGGGAGTATTGAGTCACTACTTTTCAGATCCTTTTATGCCTTTGCATACAGCGCAGTCTGCGCGTGAAGCCGTCATTCATCGCCCGTTAGAATGGAGCGTTTGCTGTTGCTACGGTGAAATCTACGCAAGCGCCTGCTCGGATGCCAGTTTGGAGCCGTTTGAGCTACAGCAGGGGACTCAATGGTTGATGGATACGATCCATGCGGGAGCCATGACAGCTCACTCCTTCTACGAGGGCCTGCTTGACGACTACAATTTGGACGAGGGGCGGCGATTTCCGAAGCTCGCCTTAGGGTCCTATTCCAAGCGGGTTTTGGCGCAACTTTTCGTCGCCGTTCATACCGCATGGGGAAGCGCTTTGGACCGTATCGCGAATGAAACCACCATGACGTTTCCAGATTCGTCGCTGGCGATTGCTACTCTGTTGGCGGGTATCCAGGTACCAGCCAAGAAGATTGTGCAGGCGATTGATTCAGCGGAGCAACGTCAAACGGTCGAACGTATCTTGGAGGAGTATCAACGTACGGGGAGCGTGACTCGCAACTTAACTTCTGAGCAACGAGTTGTTCGAAAAGTCCGTCAGGAGCAACCCAACCTGCGTCCGCGTGAAACCGAGATTCAACGGATTGAAACCAAGGTTGCCGCGTCCTTTGCAGATGATCCAAAGCCAGTTCAGCAACTGCAAGCGTCACGAAAACCGGTACCGTTGCCTAAACGCGAGCCGGAAGCAAAGCCAGAACTAACCGCCGCCAAGAATCGATTGACTCTAGCAAGTTCCATTGTCGATGCACCCGCTATCGGTCCTAAGACAGCAGCTCGATTTCAAGCGCAGGGATACCATACGATCCAAGATTTTCTTAGCGTAGATGCCAAGACCATCGCAGCCGATTTGGATACCAGTTGGATCAGCGAGCGCCTGGTGGCTCAATGGCAATATCAAGCAAGATTGTCGCTTGAAGTAGATCGCCTGACAGCGGTTGGGGCCGGTTTGCTGGTTCTTTCGGGAGTTAAGTCGATCGACCAATTGGCATCGCAAAATGCGGCAAAGTTAAGAGCCCGCTTTCTCGAAGTCATTCAGACTGGGGAAGGCAAGCGTTTGGTTCGCGAACAGGATCCTCCATCACTTTCAACCATTGAGGCATGGATTGTGTCCGTTCAAAGGTCTGGTGCAAAGTTAGC